>JAFYSL010000078.1 GCA_017559355.1 Muribaculaceae bacterium | reverse complement strand
GCTGTCCGATAAAATGTGTACTTTTACCCATGGTTAAACTTGTTTGTCGCAAAACAAAAGTAACCAAAAAGGACTGATTCCTACAAATGGAACCAGTCCTAATTTTTTATTCCCTTAAAAAAGTTTTATCGGACACCAATAAAAAAAAATGAAGTGGATAAATTTACGAAGTCAGAAATAATCGAAACTTCTAGCGAAACATTATATTCGCGAAATCCGATGTTTATGGGCATTACTAATAGTTTCGACTTTATAATAAGACGATGTAATGGAGCCTACGTTTTAGCAGCAGATATATTAATGCATGAGATTGTTAAATATGAAGAGAATCACGGAGTTACATTTTTGTTAGACAATGGAGAAGTTGTTGCTCTAACAACAAATTATACTGGGATTGGAGGAAATAGGAATGGATCAGGGTATAATTTTAGTACATCATTTTCAATGACGGATGTAGATGTTCAAAATTTAAAACAACATAAAATTACTGATGTGAGAATAACATATTTAGGGGGAAGCTACGATCATAAGTTAAAAGAAAAAAAACAAGATTTAATACAAAGAATGCTAGATTTGTTTAATGAACTATAATTAGTCGGTTATAAAGCTATAAATAAAAAACGACAGCATTGCCAATGGTAATGCTGTCGTGCTATATAGGGGAGTTTTAGAATAATTCGGAGTGAGAGCCGAGACGGACGAGTTTTATTATATTTTCTTCTTCGTCAAGCCAAATTAACAGGAGGTCGTTTTCAACATGACATTCCATAAAACCGACATAATTGCCCGTTAATTTATGCGGTTTGTATATTTCGGGAAGTTCGCCAACCTCTTGCAATATTGATAGTACTATTTTGAGGTGTTCAATCTTTTTAGGATTGTTTTGAATTCGTTTTAGGTCTTTTTTGAATTGACCTGTCATTTTGAGTGTAAACATACCCTATAAAGAAGCGATTATATCTTCAAGATTATTTGCATCTAACGTTTCTAAATTGCGATTTTCGCGTGCATCTTTCATTGCTGCCAAAGTTAGTTTGTTGGGATTGTTTGCGACAACATCCATCAAAACGCTTTCTACATAGTTGTTCAAACTGCGATTTTCTCTTTCGGCAGCCTCTTTTAGTTTGCTGAGCAAATCGGTACTCAATCTGAAAGCGGTTTGTTTTCTTTCGGTAGTCATAGTTATATAAAATATATCATTTGTAGTGCAAATGTATAACACTTTTATAACACAAACAAATAATTTGACTGAAAAGTTGTGATAAAAAACAAGGTAATTATATTCCAGTTAGCACAATTCCCAAAGTAACTGCTTGATAGTTATAATTTAACCCCCTCCGATTCTACGAGTCTCGTCCCCCTTACAAAGGGGACAAATCTCCCCTTACGCTTTGCAAAGTGGTAGTACGGCATAGTCGGTAGGGGGGTAAAATGTAAAAAAAACGAATCTTTGTGACAACAAAGTTATAATTCCCCAAACTAAAAATAGTCTCATTGTAATGGCATGTAAAGCGAAAGAGAGTGGTTACTGCATTATGAATTATCTCTCTGTTGTGCAATAATAAGCGAATACATTCGTTTATTAAAATGATGAGAAAAAATCGTTACATATCATTGTTTTGCATTGCATTGGTGGCGCTTATGGCGACTATCAATGTGACAGCTCGTGATTTTAATGATAAATTAATGAATCGCCCTTATGCCGATATGCGTGCTTGGCACTTGGGTTTCTCAGTGGGTTTACACACTCAAGATGTGAATTTTACTAACAATGGATTTGTTACCGAAAACGGTGAGTCGTGGTTTGCAGAGCAACCTGCGTTTTCACCTGGTTTTTGTGTTAATGGGTTGGTTGATTTGCGATTAAATGACTATTTCAATGTGCGTCTGACTCCTGGTATGTACTTTGGGAATCGTGATTTTAAGATGCGCGAGGCTACTACGGGAGCGATTGAACGCCAAAACGTAAAGTCGGCCGATGTGGTGTTGCCAATTGATTTGAAATATTCTGCAATGCGTTATCGCAATGCGCGTCCATATCTTGTGGGTGGGGTGATGCCAACATTTGACGTAACAAAGAGACGTAGCGAAGCATTGAAATTCAAACCCTTTGATTTGTATCTTACAGTAGGATTTGGGTGTGATTTTTATTTGCCATTCTTCAAATTTAACCCCGAGATAAAATTTTGCTTTGGGTTGATTGATGTGATAGACAAAAATCGCCCCGACCTATCAGATGATCCCGATAAATTGAAGTTTACACAATCAATTTCTAAAGCGACATCGCAAATGATGGTGTTGACATTCTATTTTGAATAATATGTTGAATATCAGAATAAATATAAAACAAATAATTGTCACTGTCGTTGTTGCGATATTGGGCACATTGCCTATGATGTCGCAAGTAGATGCACAGCACACTCAATACTTTGAAATTCCTAACTACTACAACCCAGCGGCAATTGGTACTACCGATTTTATCAAACTTCGTGGTGGTTCACGTTTGCAATGGCTAGGAATTGAGAATGCACCACAATCATTTATGGTTGCGGCCGATATGCCATTTAAGTTCCTCAACCAAAAATTCGCGGTGGGTCTTGCAATGCAACAAGAAACACTCGGGTTGTATGAAAACCTAAACATCGGAGCGCAAATAGGTTATAAATTCAAATTGTTGAAAGGTGAATTTACGGTGGGTGCGCAAGTGGGCTTATTGAATGAAAAGTTCAAAGGCACAGAGGTGTTCATTCCCGATAATGATGATTATCACGAAAGTACAGATGATGCTATCCCAACAAATGATATCGGTGGTAATGCATTCGATATGGGTGTGGGTGTTTATTATACGCATAAATGGTTTTGGGCAGGCTTATCATGTACACACCTCACATCGCCTACAATCACACTCAATGCCGAAAGTGGAGAGGGTGGTAATGAAAAAAATTATGAATTTAAGGCCGGAAGAACGCTCTATTTTATGGCTGGTAGCAATATTCCGATAAAAAATACGTTATTTGAAGTGATACCCTCTATGTTAGTGAAGAGTGACTTAACCTTCATAACAGGGGAAATCACCGGTCGAGTGAGGTATAATAAATTTCTCTCGGCAGGTATTGGGTACCGTTATGATGACGCGATAATGGCGATGGTGGGCGCAGATTTCAAGAATTTCTATCTTGGATATAGCTACGACTACCACACTTCGGCGATTTCAAGAGCATCGAGTGGTAGCCACGAAATCATTTTAGGGTATAAACTAAAACTTGATTTATCAGAAAAGAATAAAAATAAACACAAGAGTATACGCATAATGTAATTATGAAAAAAGTTTCGATTTATCTATTACCTATCGTTGTCGCTTTGCTCGTGGGTTCATGTGCTGCGGGTGGTCAAAGTTCGGCAGGTGGCGAAGTTACTGGTGTGAGTGGCACATCATGGGCTGAGCCAGCGCCATATGGAATGGTATTGGTTGACCGAGGTTCAATGGAAGTAGGTCCACAAAAAACTGATAGTGCATGGAATTTACAAGCAAATCCTCGTGGTATTTCGGTTGATGCATTCTGGATGGATGAAACCGAAATTACAAATGCCAAATATAAACAATTTGTGTTTTGGGTGCGCGACTCAATCATTCGTGAACGCCTTGCCGATCCTTCATATGGTGGTAATGAGGAGTTCAAGATTGAGGAAGACCGCGAAGGTAATCCAGTGAAGCCATACCTCAATTGGAACAAAGCAATCCCCTGGCGCAATCCAAGTGAAGATGAAGCTCGTGCGATTGAAAGTGTGTATCGCATCAATCCTATCACTGGTGTGAAAGAACTCGATCCAACGCAAATGAACTATCGTTACGAAATCTATAATCACACTCAAGCGGCTAAACGTAAACATCGTCTTGACCCATCTCGTCGCGTGTATAACACCGATCTTCCTGTGCCAACTGATGTTCCCATCATTTCAAAAGATACTGCGTATATCAATGATGAGGGTGTAATAGTGCGTGAAACTGTGACTCGTGGTCTTACTGGAGATTATGATTTCCTCAATACTTATATCGTGAACATCTATCCCGATACAACTGCTTGGATTAACGACTTTGACAATGCTTACAACGAACCATATGTGCGTATGTACTTCTCTCATGGTGGTTATAGCAACTATCCAGTTGTGGGTGTAAGTTGGGAACAAGCAAATGCTTTTGCAAACTGGCGTACTGAATACCTCCGTCGCTCTCTTGGCAAAGATGGTGTGTATGTCGAACCTTATCGTTTGCCAACTGAGGCAGAGTGGGAATATGCTGCTCGTGCAGGAGTAAACGAAAATATGTATCCTTGGGCTGGAGATGTGCCTATGACCGAAGATAAAGGATGCTTCTATGCCAACTTCAAACCTCAAAAGGGTAATTACATAAAAGATGGTCAATTGATTACATCGCAAGTGGGTACTTATTCACCTAACGACTTTGGCTTGTATGATATGGCTGGTAACGTGAGTGAATGGACCTCTACAGCATATACTGAAAGTGTTGGACGCCTCACAAGTGATCTCAACCCAGAGTATCGCTATGATGCTGCAAAAGAGGACCCATATAAGATGAAACGCAAAATCGTGCGTGGTGGTTCGTGGAAAGATGTGGCTCACAACATTCGAAGCGATATTCGCATGTGGGAATATCAAAATGAGCAACGTTCTTACATTGGTTTCCGTTGTGTGCGTTCACAAATAGGTTTTGCTCGTGGTCAAAAGCAAAAAAGTAAGCGATAAGGAATAAAGTAAAGGAATCAATATATACTTTTTAGATAATACAATGGGAAAAGTAGAAAAATATAAAAATAGCATCGAAAAATTCCTTCAATGGGAAGGTGGTCAACGATTATTTAATTTTGCCTATAGTATAGGTGCTGCAATCGTTATTCTTGGTGCTTTGTTTAAGATATTACACCTTCCTGGTGGCAATGTGTTGTTGTCGGTAGGTATGGGGACAGAGGTATTGATGTTTATCCTCACAGCATTTGATCGTCCTGCTAAAGAATATAAGTGGGAAGAGGTGTTCCCAGTGCTTGAATCAAAAAATCCTGAAGATCGCCCCGACTTTGCAGGTGGCAGTGGTATCGTAATCAACGGTGGAGGCAATGCAAGTGGCGAAGTGAACATCAATGTGAGTGGCGATGACGCTCGTCGTGCTGTAGGTATTCCTTCAGGGGTTAATCTTTCGGAAGAGGACACTATGTCGCTCTCAGAAAGTATTGCAAAAATGGCTGCTGCTTCTGACCAATTGGCTCGCATGGCTGAACTTACGTCAGCAACCCAACAATATCTCGATCAAATGGCGGCAATAAGCCAAGAAATGGTTGCTCTCCGTCAAACAACTGAATCGCTCAACCAAGTATCAAATGTGTTGCTCGACTCTTATCGTGCTATTACTGAAAACTCTGAAAATATCACTAAAAGTTCAACTGGTTACGTTGAGCAAATGCAAGACCTCAATCGCAACATTGGAGGCTTGAATACAATCTACGAAATTCAATTGAAGAGCGTTTCATCACAACTCGATTCAATCGATCGCGTGAACCGTGGCATCAAAGATATTCGTGATATGTATGAAAAGAGTTCGCAACAAAGCGCTCGTTACTGCGAAGAAACCGAAAAGATGGCTCGCTACATGCAACAACTCAACTCGGTGTATGAAAAAATGATTACAGCGATGACTATCAATATGTATCGTCCTATGATGGGTGGTGACATTCCTGGAATGCAACCTCCAACAGCGGCTGATGAGGAAACTCGTGGTTAATTAGAGATATATTTTTGAATCGTAAAATAGAATAATAAGTCATTTAGATGTCAGAAAATACAACAAGACTTTCTCCACGTCAGAAGATGATAAACTTGATGTATATCGTCCTCACAGCCATGCTTGCACTCAATGTGTCAAGCGATGTGCTCGATGGCTTTACACAAGTGGAAGATGGTCTTAATCGCACAAATGATAATATTGAGCAACGCAACGATGCTATCTATCGCACACTTGGAGAATTTGCTGAAAAAAATCCTGAAAAGGGTAAAGTGTGGTATGATAAGGCAACTGAAGTGCGTAAAGCTACCTGTCAACTATATGAATATGTTGACTCGTTGAAGAAGCTTATTGTAGTGGCTGCTGATGGAGAAGATGGTGATGTGTCAAATGTGCAACGCCGCGACGACCTTGAGGCTGCTGCCGTAGTGATGCTTTCTCCAACCAATCGCCGAGGCGCAACATTGCGTGAGAATGTCGACAATTATCGCACATATATAACAGGTCTTCTTACTGACTCGGTGAAACGTCTTAATGTGAATGAGGTACTTGCTACCGACGATGTAGTGCGTAATGGCGTTACTCAAAGTTGGGAGAGCTCAAAATTTGACAACCAACCTGTTGTGGCAGCAATTACGCTCCTTGCGAAGTTGCAAAACGATATTCGTTATGCTGAGGGTGAGGCACTTGCACACTTGCTTACAAACGTAGATGCAGGTGACGTGCGTGTAAACGAACTCAATGCATTTGTAATTCCTGATTCACGCATTGTGATGCGTGGGGGTAAATATTCGGCACGCGTAGTGCTTGCTGCTGTCGATACGACTCAACGCCCAACAATTGTGATTGGTGGCAAACAACTTACAAATGGATTATATGAATTTGTGGCAGGTCAAACAGGGGTATTTGACTATTCAGGTTATCTCGAAGTGCCTCGTGGTGATGGTACAATGGCTCGCCATGATTTCAAATCATCATATACTGTAATTGAACCCGCAGCAACCGTTTCGGCAACGATGATGAATGTGCTTTATGCTGGTATTGACAACCCTATCAGTATCTCGGTGCCAGGTGTGCCAACACAACAAGTTACAGCGACAATGACCAATGGTACGCTCTCTCGTAGCGGCGAAGGTTGGGTGGCTCGTCCCACAAGTGTAGGTTCAGATGCTGTGGTTACTGTTACTGCAACAATTGATGGTAGTAGCCAAACTGTGAACACAACTTCATTCCGTGTGCGCAAATTGCCTAACCCAACACCATTTATTTCGTTCAAAGACGCTAATGGCAATGCCGATAAATATCTTGGTGGCAAACCATTTGCAAAAACATTGATATTGCAAGCTCCAGGTCTTGGCGCTGCTATCGACGACGGATTGCTTAATATCTCATTTACTGTGTTGAGCTTCGAAACAGTGTTCTTTGATTCAATGGGTAATGCAATGCCTGAAGTGTCGGACGGAGCAAACTTCTCGGCTCGTCAAAAGGAACAAATCAAGCGACTCTCTCGTGGAAAACGCTTCTATATATCTCGTGTAAAAGCAAAAGGTCCTGATGGTATCACTCGCGACCTTTCTCCACTTGAAGTGATTGTAAACTAATAAATTATCGTGTAATCTATATTTCATAATATATCGATATGAAACTTATAAATAAATATTTCATTATCGCCTTGACAATGGTGGGCTTGGCAACATCTATTGCTGATGCACAAGTGGTGCGCAAACGTGGAAATGAACGCAACAACGACAAGCAAGCAGGGGCTCAAGTAACCGATCGCATGCAATCGTTCTATGAGGAAGAACCTAAGAGCGAGGCCGACTTGATGTGGATGCGTGTGATATATCGTCAACTCGATGCTACAACCGAAAACAATGCTCCTCTCTTCTTTCCCGAAGAGAAAACTGAAGATCAAGAAAATCTCTTCCGTATCATCATGCGATTGCTCGCAAATAACCAATTAAAGGCTTATGAATATCTTGATGGTCGTGAGATTTTTACCGATGAATATTGCATTAAGGTAAAG
This sequence comes from Muribaculaceae bacterium, assembly GCA_017559355.1. GTDB lineage: Bacteria > Bacteroidota > Bacteroidia > Bacteroidales > Muribaculaceae > RGIG4079. Next base: position 67,216 of record JAFYSL010000078.1, on the reverse strand, counting down.
GATGTGCTCGATCGCTTCCATGTGTTGTATGATGTAGCAAAAGGTTCGACCGAAAAGAATCCTAAGTTTACTATCGATGACAGTGATGTGCCTGCTAATGAAGTGTTGTCGTACTACATTCTTGAACGCTATGAATTTGACTCTCGTAGTAATAAGATGAATGTGTGTGTTGAGGCTATCTGCCCAGTGCTTCATCGCAGTGGAGACTTTGGTGGTGACGCTGTAAAATATCCAATGTTTTGGGTGAAACTTCAAGACATTCGTCCTTGGATGGCACAACAATACATTTTCACAAGCGATGACAATAACCTTGCAAAATACACCTACGACGACTTCTTCCTTCTCAATATGTATAAAGGTGATATCTATAAGACTCGTAACCTCCAAAACAAGTCGATGATGCAACTTTATCCTAATGAAGAAGCTCTCAAACATGCACAAGACAGTATTCAATCACGTCTTGATACATTTGAAGATAAACTTTGGGTGCCCGATCGTAACGAGGTGATTGCAAAACGTGCTAAAAATGAAAAAGTGGCAGCAAAAGATTCTACTTCACAATCAACACCAGAAGTAAAAGAAGTTGCGAAAGAGGAGAAAGATGAAAAGAAGTCGTCATCTCGTTCATCTCGCTCAAATAAGCCAGCAAAACGCACCTCAACTAAAAGCACAAAAGTAAAATCAAGCAGCACAGCAACACGCTCAGTGCGCAGCCGCAAATAATCGCTAACGTTTGATTTTAGACACAATACAGCAACGGGGAGAATCACAAAATTCTCCCCGTTGTTCATTTATTGTATTTGCCTTAGTTTGCTCTATTGTTGGCAAGCCTTAGATATGGAGTGCTTAGGCAAAGTAAATTTAAGTAACTTAATTTGCATTTGCGCTCAGCTTGCACTATCTTTGTGGTTAAACTGATAAAGGTTTATTATCATGATAGAAGAAAGTGCAAAGAAAAGATTAGAGAAAGATTCTGATGGTCTTTTGACTTATGAATATATTGCGAATAACATTGACTCATGTTTTGAAGATATGGATTGGTTGGTAGCAAATATGATTGCTGTTGACTTGTCGGGTCAGTTTGTGGCAAGTGCAGCTCGTTATCTTTATGCTATTGATGCAGAAGTGTATAAGGAATTTATTTCGCGGTTGATTGCGGCTGTGATTGAAAAAGATAGAGAACATCGCTATCTTCCCGATTTGATTCAAGGTGTTTGGGGCGATGACTATGCTCAACATGTAGAGGAATTGAGTAAAGATGATAATTTCCGTCGCATCTACAAGCGACTATATCCAAGTGGTATGTAGTAAAGTGTGTAAAAAATGAAAAAAATAATATTTATAGTGGTGGCATTGGTTGTAATGTCGGTGTCATCGATAATAATCGCAAAAGAAAATAAAGATATAAAAATGGGAAATCAAACAGAAAATTTGAAAGATGCTTTGGTGGATATCAAAACATCGGTAGGGGATATTCGTATCCGTCTTTATGGTGAAACTCCAAAACATCGTGATAACTTCCTCAAACTCGTGAAAGAGGGTTTCTATAACGATGTGTTATTTCATCGTGTGATTAATCAATTCATGATTCAAACAGGCGACCCATTGTCAAAGGGTGCTCCTGCAGGTAAATCACTTGGTACAGGCGGTCCTGGTTACGATATCGATGCCGAAATCATCTATCCTCAATATTTCCACAAACGTGGTGCTCTTGCTGCTGCTCGCCAAGGTGATGAGGTGAACCCCGACCGTCGTTCTTCGGGTTCGCAATTTTATATCGTAACAGGTAAAGTTTACAATGCAGGTCAACTTGGTCAAATGGAGAAACAATTGCAATATCAACAAATGCAAACAATCTTTAATGACCTTGCAAATCAACATCGCGATACAATCATGGCTATGCGTCGCAACCGCGATCAAGCAGGATTGCAAGCTCTTCAAGAAGAATTGGTGAAAAAGACTGAAGCCGAAGCTGCTAAAAATCCTGCAAAATTCACTCAAGCGCAAATCGATGCTTATACTACAGTGGGTGGTACTCCACACCTCGATGGCACTTACACTGTGTTTGGTGAAGTAGTTGAGGGTATGGATGTAGTTGCAAAAATCGAAACAACAGCAACAGGTGCTCAAGATCGTCCTAAAGAGGATATCAAGATTATATCAATGTCAATTGTTGAATGATAGAATATAACACTTATACTCTCCCAAATGGGTTGAGAATAGTTCACAACTACGATAGTGCCACTGCAATGGTGGCACTAAATGTAATGTATGATGTGGGTGCGCGCGATGAGTCGCCCGAACTTACAGGGTTGGCACACTTGTTTGAACATTTAATGTTTGGAGGGTCGGTAAATATCCCCGATTTTGATGGTGCAATTGAAAATGCTGGGGGTATGAATAACGCGTGGACAAGTAACGATTATACCAATTTTTATGATATCGTGCCTGCTCAGAATGCCGAAACAGCTTTTTGGGTTGAAAGTGATCGCATGCTTGCGCTTGCCTTTAGCGATAAGGCTCTTGAAGTGCAACGCCATGTGGTAATTGAGGAGTTTAAGCAGACATGTCTTAATCGTCCTTATGGTGATATGAGTCACCATCTTCGGGCAATGTTGTATAAAGTACACCCATATCGTTATCCAGTAATAGGGAAGGAGATATCACATATTGAGAAGGTTACGCAAGATGATGTGCGTGAGTTTTTCTATAGTCATTATGCTCCTAATAATGCGGTGTTGTCGGTGTCGGGGCGTATTACCTTTGAAGAAACATTGCGACTTGCCGAGAAATGGTTTGGCCCTATTTCAAGACGAGATATTGCAACTCGAAGTTACCTCCCCGAACCAATACAAACCGAAGAGAGATGGCTCGAAACATCGGGAAATGTGCCACAAATAGCAGTAGTGAGGGCATTTAAGATGCCAGCCTATGGTGAAAAAAATTATATCGAATGTGATATAATTACTGACCTCTTAGCATCGGGGCGTTCGTCGAGATTTTATCGCAATCTATTAATGAAATCGGGATTGTTTACCGAGGTAGATGCTTCGATTATAGGTAGCGACGAGCCAGGTTTTATGATGTTTAATGCAAAGCTGACTGGAGATGACGATGCATCAATTAAAAAGTCGATTGATGCGATGATGAGCGAGGCACAGAAGTTGGTAGAGGGCGATGTGAGTGAATATGAGTTGACTCGCACCATAAATCGTTTTGAGTCAAACTTTCTATTCTCAAGTATGGGATTCATGGCAAAAGCGCAATCGCTGGCTAATCATGTGATGCACAATGAGGATATCAATGGCATAGTGGAGCGTTATCGTAGTGTTACCCCTGATGATATCGCACGAGTAGCAAGTGAGATTTTTGCCCCACAACAATCATCAACTCTTGTGTATCGACCTCAAAAATAACCATTGCAGAGAAAAAACAGAATTTTATTCAATAAAAGTGGATTATTTAGAAATTTTTCTATAAATTTGAACTTATTATTAATAATGCCATGGCTGAGACAAGTGTTATGGCCTTTTGGCGTAACTAATTTTATTTGAATATGGAAATGCGTGAACAGTCCTTAGAACAAAAGGACCAAATCTTGAATGCTGAACAAACTAATGTTCAAAATGTGAGTGAAGAGAATGCTGAAACAGTTGAGGCTACAGTAGAACAACCTCAAACCGAAGTGGTACCTCCCAAAAAGTCGAAAGAATCTCTTTTAGAGTCGTTGCTTGCTCTTGCTGAAAAACCAGCAAATGAGGTGAGTCGTGATGAGGTAGGACATATAAAACAGCAGTTTAACGCTATCCGTAAAGAGGAATTAGAAGCTGAAAAAGCGGCATTTGTAGAAAACGGCAATGAGGCGAGTGCTTTTACACCAGCGACCGACGAGGTTGAAGAAAAATTTAAAGAAACACTCAATGTAATCAAAGATAAAAAGGCTACGTTGCTCGCAGAACAAGAGGCTGAACGTCAAAAAAACTTTGAACGTAAAACTCAAATTATTGAAGAAATTAAGGCATTAGCAGCCGACACTGATAACGTAAATAAAACTTACCCTCAATTCAAAGAGTTGCAACAAGAATTTAAGGCTGTAGGCGAAGTGCCAGCAACCGAAGTGACAAATCTTTGGAAACAATATCAAGAGGCTACAGAGTCATTCTACGATCAACTTAAAGTGAACAAAGAGTTGCGCGACTATGACTTTAAGAAAAATCTTGACACAAAACAACTTCTTTGCGAAGAGGCTGAGAAACTCAACGAAGAAGGTGATGTAGTTGTGGCATTCAAACGTCTTCAAGAGCTACATGATAAATGGCGTGAAGTGGGTCCTGTAGCAAAAGAGATACGCGAAGAAGTGTGGACGCGATTCAAAGATGCTTCGGCTGTAGTAAACAAAAAATATCAAGCATTCTTTGAGGAAAGAAAGGCTCGCGAGCAAGCCAATGAAGATGCAAAAACTGCTATTTGTGAGCGTGTAGAGTCTCTTGACTTTGAATCGTTGAAGAGTTATGTAGCATGGGAAGAGATGACAAAGACTATCCTTGCAGCTCAAGAAGATTGGAAAAAATTGGGCTTTGCTTCAAAGAAAATGAACAATGCATTGTTTGCTCGTTTCCGCGAAACATGCGACAAGTTCTTTGAAATGAAGGCTACTTATTTTAAAAATATTAAAGATGACTTTGCTGCTAATCTTGAAAAGAAAATTGCTCTCTGCGAAAAGGCTGAAGCATTGAAAGATAGCACCGACTGGAAGAAAGCAACTGATGAGTTTGTGTCTCTTCAAAAAGAGTGGAAAGAGATTGGTGCTGTAGCAAAAAAACATAGTGATGTGGTGTGGAAACGCTTCCTCGCAGCGTGTGACTATTTCTTTGAAGAAAAGAAAAAGAAAACATCAAGCGCTCGTCAAGTAGAGCAAGCCAACCTCAAGGCTAAGAAAGAAATCATCGCTAAATTGGGCGAAATCACAGCCGAAACTCCTCGCGAAGAGGCTATCAAGCAAGTTAAAGAGTTGATGGCTCAATGGCAACAAGTGGGTCATGTGCCTTATCGCGATAAAGATAAAGTATATGAAGCGTATCGTGCAAAGGTTGATGAACTTTATAAACTTTTTGATATGCGTGGTTCGCAAGCGCGTATGAACAACTTTGAAGAAAGTATCAACGGCATGAGCGGAGATGAAAACAAGTTGTATCGTGAACGTGAACGCTTGATGCGTGCATATGAGCAAAAACGCAATGAATTGAGTACATACGAAAACAACCTCGGATTCTTCAACTCAAAATCTAAATCGGGCGACTCAATGCTCCGTGAACTTGAACGCAAAATCCAACACATCAAAGAGGATATTGCTACATTAGAACAAAAAATTAAAGTTATTGATAGTCATCTATAATTGAAAAGGTATTGATTAATAGTATTAAGAAATGACTGCTATAGATCAAAGAGGAAAATACGGACGCTATATTCATGGATTGTTGACTATATCTGACTTGGTATTGGTCAATCTCTTGTTTGGGGTTGTTATCTTTATGGGAGAAGGTATTTCGGTATGCAATCCTAAAATAATATGGTTGATGCTCAACGTATCGTTTGTCCCTGTTATATTTATGATTAGTAAAACCCATAAGCAACGTGCTATATATATGGAGCATGTGTTTACTCGTGCTATTCAGGTGGTGGGAATACATGCGGCGTGCTATGTGTCGTTGCTTACATTCTTGAGTGAGCCTTTGCCCATAATGTCGTATGTGGAGTTTTATGGGGCATCGCTTGTGGCTCTACCATTGTGGTGGTCAATATTGCGTCAAAGAGTGAAACGCTACCGTAGTTATGGACGTAACTTCTGTCGCGTGGTTATCGTGGGAACTAATTCCACTGCTTTGCGACTTCGAGATGAGTTGATGTCTGACGCTGGGTTTGGGTATAAATTAAAGGGCTTCTTTGACCGTTGGCGTCCTGCCGATTTTCAGGGGGATTACAAGGGAGATATTGAAGACCTTGATGCCTATGTGAAAGAGCATTGCATCGATGAGATATATTACACACTCTCGGGCGAAGATAAGGAAACGATTAAAAAGGTAACCAAGATTGCCGATGATAATGTGGTGCAGTTCTATTATGTGCCTCAAATAAGTCGATATGTAAATCGTGTGTTTGAATTGCATAATGTGGGTGCTGTATCAATGCTTACTACACGAAGCAATCCATTAAAAAGTTCGTTAAATAGAGGGATAAAGAGGACATTCGACATCTTCTTCTCATCATTGGTGTTGCTTATGTTGTTCCCATTTGTATTTATCCCAGTAGCGATAATTATTAAAATCACATCTCCAGGACCTGTGTTCTTTAAGCAGATGCGCACTGGTTATCGTGGACGTGATTTTATGTGTTGGAAATTCCGCACAATGCATGTAAATGCCGATAGTGATAAGGTGCAAGCAACCAAAGATGACCCTCGCAAAACTAAATTTGGCGATTTCCTTCGTCGTTCAAGTATAGATGAATTGCCACAATTTATCAATGTGTTTATGGGTGATATGTCGGTTGTAGGCCCTCGTCCTCATATGCTTAAACATACCGAAGACTATAGTAAACTCATTGACAAATATATGGCACGTCACCTTATTAAACCAGGTATTACTGGTTGGGCTCAGGTGAATGGTTACCGAGGATTGACCGAGGCGTTATGGCAAATGGAACGCCGTGTGGAATATGATGTGTGGTATATTGAAAACTGGACATTTTTGCTTGATTTGAAGATTATTGTGCGCACAGTGCTCAATGCAATCCAAGGTGAAAAAAATGCATTCTAATTAACAAATATATAATTGAGAACTAACTAAAACGGAATAATTATGCTAAGCAAAACTATTGAAACCGCAATCAATGCGCAAATCAATGCTGAATTATGGTCGGCATATCTTTACCTTTCAATGGCTCACAATTTTGAGGCTGATGGTAAATCGGGTATTGCTAACTGGTTTAAAGTGCAATTCAAAGAAGAACAAGCTCATGCTGAAATCTTCATGAACTATGTAAATTCTCGTGGTGGTCGCGTGTTGTTGCAACCTATCGAAGCTGTAGAAACTGAATGGGCTACTCCTCTTGATGCATTCAAGGCTACGCTCACTCACGAACAAAAAGTAACATCGTTAATCAACAATCTCTATGCGTTGGCTGAATCAGAACATGACTATGCTACTCGCGAAATGCTCAACTGGTTTGTAGCAGAGCAAGTTGAAGAGGAAGATAATGCGCAACAACTTATCGATAAATTCACTCTTATCGGTAATGATGGTATGGGTATCTATATGCTCGATCAAGAACTCGCTGCTCGCACTTATACAGTGCCATCTCCATTGGCTGCAGGCGAATAAGAAAGAGATAAACAAATCAAAATATAGAAAGGCGATGTGTCGAGTGACGCATCGCCTTTGATTTGTAGGGTTGTAGAGGGCGCATGGGCGCGTTATTCCTCTTGATTTCGATTCTTGGTTTTTGACTTGTTTTTAGTTGATGATGAAGCCAAGTCTTTTTCTTCTTTAAGGTCGAGCTCGTTGCTCGCTTTGTCGATTACACGATATTGAAGATAGGCAAGTGATTGGTCGGGGATAATCTTAAATCTAAATCCGTATTTGAATTTCCACTTGCGATAGATTGAGAATATGCCTTTTTTGATGTAAGCATCGATGAATGGATGAACATACATCTTAAATCCTCGTATTTTGAGGTCTTTGATGAGGTATTCAATCTTTTCGCGTAATGTGTCGGTGAAGAGTAACGATGGTTGCACTTCGCCTTTTCCATAACAAGATGGGCAGGTCTCGGTAGTGGTAATATCCATCGCAGGGCGCACGCGTTGACGAGTGATTTGCATCAACCCAAATTTGCTGAGTTGTAGAATGTTGTGGCGGGCGCGGTCGTTGGCCATTACCTCTTTCATGTGTTCATAAAGCCTTTGTCGGTGTTCGGCTTTGTTCATGTCGATAAAGTCGATGACGATGATGCCACCAATGTCGCGTAGGCGTAGTTGACGGGCAATTTCGTCGGCTGCACGCATATTTACATCAAGTGCATTTGACTCTTGGTCGGAGCCAGCTTTTGTGCGATTGCCCGAGTTTACGTCGATAACATGGAGAGCTTCGGTGTGCTCAATGATGATGTAAGCTCCCGATTTGAATGAAACGGTTTTCCCAAACGATGACTTAATTTGCTTTGTGATGTTGAAGTAGTCAAAAATAGGCACCTCATCTTCGTAGAGTTTTACAATGTCTTTGCTTTCAGGAGCAATGAGGTTGACATATTTTGAAATTTGAGCAAACGTGTCGGCATCGTTAACATACACATTTTCAAATGTGGGGCTAAAAATGTCGCGTAACACACCCACGATGCGGCTCTCTTCTTCAAATAATAGTGATGGGGCTTCAGCCTTTTGTGCTTTAGCAATGGTGTCGTCCCAGCATTTAAGAAGTGTTTTGAGCTCGTGGTTGAGCTCGGCTACGCGTTTACCCTCGGCCGATGTGCGCACGATGACTCCAAAGTTTTTGGGTTTGATGCTCCCAATGAGTTGTCGAAGACGAAGCTTCTCTTCGGTTGATTTGATTTTTTGCGAAATAGAAATTTTGTCGCTAAAAGGTATCAATACGAGATATCGTCCGGTAAAAGTTATTTCGGTCGTGAGTCGTGGCCCTTTGGTCGAGATGGGTTCTTTTACGATTTGAACTAAAAGTTCATTGCCCGGCGCTAAGACATCGCCAATTGTGCCATGTTTGTCAATGTCGGGCAGAAGTTTTGACTTAGAAATTGAAGGGATACGCTTTTTGTCTTCAAGTAATTGCTTGAAGACAAATTCGTGGTAAGAAGAAAAATGAGGACCAAGATCTAAATAATGAAGAAACGCGTCTTTTTCATGTCCCACATTTACGAATGAGGCGTTCAAACCTGGCATAATTTTCTTTACTTTAGCCAGGTAAATGTCGCCTACAGCATACGAAACATTCCTCGACTCCTTTTGAAGGGAAACGAGTCGGGAATCTTCGAGGAGTGCTATTGACACATCGCTCGGTTGGACATTTACTACGAGTTCACTTTTCATTGTTAGATTTCATAATGGGGTATTTTGGTAACCCCGAAAAATACACAAAGAACAAACCGTCATGCGTAATGCCACATCAAGTTTGTTCTTCGTATAGCGTTTTCTTAATACAGAAAGAAGCGTTCTACTTATTTCTTTTTGTGACGATTCTTTCTCAAACGTTTTTTGCGCTTGTGAGTGGCCATTTTATGACCTTTTCTTTTCTTTCCGTTTGGCATTGTTGCGCTAGTTTATTGGGTTAAAAAATAAAGTTGATTGTCTCTTAGATATATTACTTAACTTCTTCCATGAACACTTTAGCAGGTTTGAATGCTGGGATTTTGTGTTCAGGGATGATGATTGTTTCGTTTTTAGAGATGTTGCGAGCAGTTTTTTGTGAGCGAGTCTTAACGATGAAGCTACCAAAACCTCTCAAATATACGTTTTCGCCATTAGCGAGAGAATCTTTCACAACTTCCATGAATTTTTCAACAGTTTCAAGTACATTAGCCTTTTCAATGCCTGTTGACTTTGAAATTTCGTTTACGATTTGAGCTTTAGTCATTGTAGTTATTTTTTAATTAATTAATTTTCATTGATTTGCAAATCGTTATACCGTTTTTTCGATGTATTTCCGAATTTTGCAACTGCAAATATCGTACTTTTTTTTGAATTACCCACAATTTTAGCACAAATAATTGATAAAAAACTACTAAAAATGCGACTTTTGCGAATTTTTGATGTTGATTTTTGAATTTTGAATGCCGTTATTGAGTTTTTTTGTCGTAGGGTGGGAAAGCAGTGGAAATGAATTGTTTGTTAGAAAAAATAAACAAAAAATAAATGGATTTTGTTGAAAAGGTAAATATCGGGTAAAAAGTTTGTTGAATTGAAAAAAAATTGCGAAATTCGTAAATTAATACCAAAACACTAAATATCTAATAATAAAATACTAGTAATGAGTTATCTTAAGTTTGATAAAAACCTAATGATCAACTTGGAGCAGTCTCTTCCCAAAGAGATGCTTCGCACCAACCAATCGGGTGCATATCACTGTACAAGCGTTGTGGGGTGTAATACTCGCAAACAGCATGGTTTGTTGGTAATACCTATTGCTGAAATGGGAAATAAACCACATGTGTTGTTGTCGTCGCTTGATGAAACTGTGATACAACACGGTGCTCCATTTAATCTAGGGTTACATCGTTATAAGGGTGGGGTATATAGCCCTAATGGGCATAAGTATATTCGTGAGTTTGACTGCGAAAGTGTGCCCCGAACCACCTACCGCGTGGGTGGCGTAATTCTCACAAAAGAGAAGATTTTTATCTCCCATGAAAATCGCATTTTAATTCGTTACACCTTGGTAGAGGCTCACTCTCCTACAACATTGCAATTCCGTCCATTTTTGGCTTTCCGTGAGTCAAACGAATTGTGTATGGCAAACTCAAGCCTTAACACAGCGTGTGAAGAGGTGGCAAATGGTGTGGCAAGTTGTCTTTATAATGGCTACCCAACACTATATATGCAGTTTAGCCACAAGCCAAAGTGGGTTAACGATCCTCACTGGTATAAAGACATTGAGTATGTGAAAGACCTTGAGCGTGGAGTGCCTTACACCGAAGATCTTTGGGTGCCTGGTTACTTTGAAGTGCCTATCAAGAAGGGTGAGTCAATTATATTCTCGGCGGGTGTGAAAGAGGTGTCTCCTCGTTCGCTCAACAAGATGTATGAAAAAGAGATTGCATCGCGCACATGCCGTTCAAGTTTCTACAACTGCTTGAAGAATGCTGCAAAACAATATTATCTCAAAGATAAAGATGGCGACTTTATAATCTCGGGTTATCCTTGGGGTACGGTGTTGGCTCGCAACACATTTATGTCGCTCCCTGGTACAACATTGGCTATTGACCACAAAGATGACTTTGTGTCAATAATGGCTACAGCAAGCAAAGATTTGCTTAAGTTTATGGCAACAGGCGAGTTGAGTAATCGCATTCATGGCATTGACTTACCCGATATCCCATTGTGGGCTGTGTGGGCAGTGCAACAATATGCTAAGTCGATAAGCACCGCTGCGGCGCATGACGAATATATGGAGTTGATTGAACAAATTGTCAACTACATACTTGACAATAATCACCCCAATCTCCAAGTTGACCAAAATTGTATGGTGTCGACCATCGGCACATCTACACCAGTGTCGTGGATGAACTCAATGATGTGGGGCAAACCTGTAGTGCCTCGTACTGGTTATCTTGTAGAATTTAATGCATTGTGGTATAATGCACTTCGATTTGCTGCTAAGTTGAGCGAAAACGATGAATCGCGTCAAGAGTTTCACGACAAATGTTTGGTACAAGCCGAAAAGATTGTTGAACCATTTGTAAATATGTTCCTCAATGACTATGGTTATCTTTATGACTATGTTACAGGAACCTATGCCGACCCATCGGTGCGTCCGAATATGGTTATTGCCGTAGGTCTTGACTATTCACCACTCGATCGTCGTCAACGTAAACGCGTGCTTGATGTGGCTACTCGCGAGTTGCTCACTCCAAAGGGATTGCGCACACTTTCGCCTCGTAGTTATGGCTATCGTCCATTCTACCTTGGTTCGCCCGAAGATCGTGAAATCTCACTCCATAATGGTCCTGCACGTCCATGGTTGATGGGCTTCTATGCCGATGCCTACCTTCGCGTGTTTGGCATGAGTGGCGTATCGTATATCGACCGCATGCTCATCGGTTTTGAAGATGAAATGTCGCAAGGATGTATCGGGTCGTTGTCGCAACTCTACGATGGTAACCCTCCATTTGCAGGTCGTGGAGCAATTTCTCATGCAACAAATGTGGCAGAGGTGCTTCGCACATTGCGTACTCTCAAAAAAATGACAATTTAATCACTCACATATACCAATTATAGATTATGAAAGCATTAATGTTTGGGTGGGAGTTTCCACCACACATCTTAGGCGGTCTTGGAACTGCCAGCTATGGTCTCACAAAGGGTATGTGGGAGTGTGGCGATATGGATATCACGTTTGTGATACCTAAACCTCACGGAGATGAAGAGCGCACATTTGCTCGCATCATCGGCGCATCGCAAGTGCCTGTGGCATGGCGTGATGTAAATCGCGAATATGTTGAAGGTCGCATCGGACACTTGATGGATCCCGATTACTATTATCGACTCCGTGATAATATTTATGCCGACTTTAACTATATGCGCACAAATGACTTGGGTTGTATTGAATTCTCAGGTCGTTATCCCGACAATCTCCTTGAAGAGATTAATAACTATTCAACAATGGCTGGTGTGATTGCTCGCACTGAGCAATTTGATATCATTCACTCTCACGATTGGTTGACTTATCCTGCTGGTATTCATGCTAAGCAGGTTACAGGTAAACCGCTTGTGATTCACGTTCATGCTACCGATTTTGACCGTTCTCGAGGCAATGTTAACCCTACAGTGTTTGGTATCGAACTTGATGGTATGCACCATGCCGACCATATTATCACTGTGAGCGACCTCACGCGTCGCACTGTGATTGAAAAGTATGGCATCGACCCTGCTAAGGTTACAACAGTACACAATGCTGTTGAACCTCTTAGCCCAGAATTGCTTGCTGTTACCGCAAATAAACCTAAAGAGAAAGTGGTAACTTTCCTTGGTCGTATTACAATGCAAAAGGGCCCTGAATACTTTGTGGAAGCCGCTGCAAAAGTGTTGAAAAACAACCACAACGTACGTTTCGTAATGGCAGGTAGTGGTGATATGATGGATAAGATGATTGCTCTTGCTGCTGAGCGAGGTATCTCTGATCGTTTCCATTTCCCTGGATTCCAAAAAGGTAAGCAAGTGTATGAAATGCTTAAGGCATCAGATGTGTATATCATGCCATCAGTGTCAGAACCATTTGGTATCTCTCCACTTGAAGCGATGCAGATGGGTGTACCTTCGATAATTTCAAAACAATCGGGTTGTGCCGAAATTCTTAGCAACGTTATCAAAACCGACTATTGGGATATCGATGCAATGGCCGACGCGATTAATTCAATCGTGACTTATCCAGCAATGTATGAACAACTACGTGAAGATGGATTAAATGAAGTGAACCAAATCACTTGGGACAAAGCCGGAGCAAAGGTTATCGACATATATCGCAAGGTGTTGAGCAATTATAATTTTTAATCACAACGCAAACAATAAAAATACAATATAGATTATGAAAGCAATCTGTTTTTATTTCCAGATTCATCAGCCATTCCGCCTAAAACGCTATCGTTTCTTCGATATAGGCAATGACCACTATTACTATGACGATTTCGCTAATGATGATATCATCTCGCGTATCGCATATCGCAGTTATATCCCTGCTGCTGAAACATTGTATAATATGATTCAAGAGGGCAAAGGAAAGTTCAAATGTGCTATCTCTATTACAGGTGTGGCGCTCGAACAATGCGAACAATATGTGCCCGAATTTATCGATATATTGAAAAAACTTGCCGATACAGGTAAGGTTGAATTCCTCGCTGAAACTTATGCACACTCTCTTTCATCGCTCACTGAGCCCGAAGAGTTCATGGCACAAGTGAAAGATCACGAAAAAAAACTCAACGACCTCTTTGGTGTTAAACCCAAAGTGTTCCGTAACACTGAGTTGATTTATTGTGATGACCTTGCTCCACAAATCGCAGCAATGGGTTATAAAGGTGTTATCACCGAAGGTGCAAAACATATCCTCGGTTGGAAATCTCCTAACTATGTATATTCAGCGGCATCGGCTCCAAAACTCAAAATGTTGTTGAAAAACTCTAAACTTAGTGATGATATCGCATTCCGTTTCAGCAACTACGAGTGGGAAGAATATCCATTGACAGCTGAAAAATATATCGGTTGGATTGCAGATACTCCTCAAGATGAACAAATTGTGAACTTGTTTATGAATCTTGAAACATTTGGTGAAATGCAAGGTCGTGAAACAGGTATATTCCAATTCCTCGAAGCACTTCCACGCTTTGCTGCACAAGCAGGTATCGATTTCCTCACACCAAGTGAAGCAATCTCTAAAATCAAGCCAGTGGGCGAATTGAGCGTAATGCACCCAATCTCTTGGGCTGACGAAGCACGCGATACATCGGCTTGGCTCGGTAATAAATTGCAAAACGAAGCGTTCAACAAACTTTATTCAGTAGCAGAACGTGTGCGTCTTTGTGATGACCGTCGTCTAAAACAAGACTGGAACTATCTTCAAGCGAGCGACCACTTCTTCTATATGTCAACTCGTCATGGTAGCGATGGTGCTGTTCATAGTCACTTCTCTCCATACGAAACTCCATTCCAAGCATTCACTAACTATATGAATGTGCTTTCCGACTTTATCGTGCGTGTAGAAGAGCAATATCCTCTCTCAATTGAGAACGAAGAGTTGAACGCATTGTTGACTACAATTCGTAACCAAGCACGCGAAATTGAGGTTCTCAATAAAGAATTGACATCAATGCGTAAAAACATTGAACACTTCAACGAAGAGCACAAATTGCGTGAAGCATTAGCGAAAGCTGAAGCTAAGGAAGAAGCTCCAGCTAAAAAGCCTGCTGCAAAGAAATGCGCGCCTAAAAAAGCAACGAAAAAAGAAGAACCTGCAAAACCAGCCGCAAAAGCACCTGCGAAGAAATAAGTTTGACAACTTAACCACTCAATAACCACCACGCCCGATAGCATCGCTACCGGGCGTGAGTATTTTGTGATGAAATATTAAATTGTTACCTCGCCGCAGATTGAACGTGAGAGGTATTGCTCTACATCTTTTGGTGCGAGACCGAGGCCGAAGAGGTACATCATCTTGGTAATTGCGGCTTCGCAAGTGATGTCGTGGCCTGAAATTACACCAGTGTCGGCAAGGAGGTTGCCTGTCATATATCGGCGTGCATCTACACCTCCATTTACACATTGTGTGACGTTAAGAATGACGATGCCTTTTTCAACGGCTTCGCGAATGGCATTGGTAAACCATTGCGCTGTAGGAGCATTTCCCGCTCCGAAAGTTTTCAATACAATGCCTTTGATGCCTGGAGTGGCAAGTTGGTGACGAAGGGTAGACTCTGTGATGCCTGGATTGAGGTCAATAAACATCACGGCTGTATCAATGCCATATTGTACGTTGAGAGGACGTTTGGCTTGCACACGCCACAATGCATCTTCATCGAAATGTATGCCAAGACCTATCTTTGCTAACGAAGGATAGTTGTTACTTTTGAATGCGTTAAACTTGTCGGCACTCATTTTGGTCGAACGATTGCCACGCCATAGGTAGTCCTCAAAGAGGATTGCTACCTCTTGTACCATTGGATCTCCATTTGCATTGGTTGCAGCAGCGATTTGTAGTGCTGTGATGAGGTTTTCTTCGCCGTCGGTGCGCACTTCGCCAATAGGCAATTGTGAACCGGTGATGATGACTGGTTTGTGGAGGTTTTCGAGCATAAACGAAAGAGCAGAGGCTGTGTATGCCATCGTGTCGGTTCCGTGAAGCACTACAAATCCATCAAAGCGGTCGAAATTTTCTTCGATATGACGAGCAATTTCCACCCAATGCACATGGCTCATATCGCTTGAATCGATAGGGGGATCAAACTGTATATTGTCAATATCATAGTCGAGCATCTTGATTTTGGGCACGTTGTCAATAAGGTGTGTAAAATCGAAAGGCTCTAACGAGTGGGTATCGGGATTTTCAATCATCCCGATAGTGCCACCTGTGTAGATTATGAGAATATGTGGTTTGCGACTCTTTGCTGTCATATAGAGGAGCTTATGAATGTATTATTTTACTTGTGCACCAGGAGCAACGGGACCTGTAGGACCGCATACTACCAACGAACCATCAGCGTTTTCAGCCGAGAGAATCATGCCTTGTGAGAGTACTCCTTTGAGCTTGCGTGGAGCGAAGTTTGATACGAAGCATACTTGTTTGCCAATCAAATCCTCTGGAGCGTAGTATTTTGCGATACCCGACACGATAGTGCGTTTTTCCATACCATCGTCAATGAGGAATTGGAGCAACTTATCGGCTTTAGGTACTTTTTGGCATTCGAGCACTGTTCCCACGCGGATGTCGAGCTTCATGAATGTGTCGAAGTCAACATCGGCTTGTTGAGGAGCTGGTGTCCAACTATTGATTTTGTTATCTTCTTTTGTTTTTTCAAGACGATCGATTTGTGCTTGGATTGCGTCATCTTCAATCTTTTCGAAGAGTAATTCGGCAGCACCGATTTCTGCTCCAGCAGCAAGGATTGAAGTTGAACCGAGCATATCCCATGTGAGAGATTCAATGCCGAGCATCTTAACCAATTTTTCTGACATGAATGGCAAGAATGGTTCGAATGCTACAGCGATGTTAGCACAGATTTGGAGAGCCACGTTGAGGATAGTTTCCACGCGAGCCATGTCGGTTTTAGCCAACTTCCAAGGCTCTGTTTCTTGGAGATATTTGTTACCAAGACGAGCGATGTTCATAGCATCTTTCAATGCTTCACGGAAGTGGAATGTATCGAGGTTTTGGCTCAAAGATGCTTTGATTTCGTTGAGTTCGGAAAATGCAGCTGTGTCAACATCTTGAAGAGCTCCAGCAGCAGGAACTTTGCCACCGAAATATTTGTGAGTAAGCACGATTGCACGGTTAACGAAGTTGCCAAGGATAGCAACGAGCTCGTTGTTGTTGCGTGCTTGGAAGTCACGCCAAGTAAAGTCGTTGTCTTTTGTTTCAGGAGCGTTGGCTGTCAATACATAGCGCAACACATCTTGTTTGCCAGGGAAGTCAACGAGATATTCGTGCAACCACACAGCCCAGTTGCGTGAGGTTGAAATTTTGTCACCTTCGAGGTTCAGAAACTCGTTGGCAGGTACGTTATCGGGCAATTGGAAATTGTCACCATAAGCACTCAACATCGCGGGGAACACGATGCAGTGGAACACGATGTTGTCTTTGCCGATGAAGTTGATAATGCGAGTTTCGGGATCTTTCCAATATGTTTCCCAAGTGTCGGGGAGGAGTTCTTTGGTGTTTGAGATATAACCGATAGGAGCGTCAAACCACACATAAAGCACCTTGCCATCAGCACCCTCTACAGGAACGGGTACACCCCAATCGAGGTCGCGGCTCACGGCGCGTGGTTGCAAGCCCATGTCAATCCATGATTTACATTGGCCATATACGTTAGTTTTCCACTCTTTGTGGTCTTTAAGAATCCATTTGCTCAAGTGTGATTCCCATTTGTCGAGAGGGAGATACCAGTGTTTTGTTTCTTTGAGCACAGGAGTGTTGCCAGTGATTGCGCTTTTAGGATTGATGAGGTCGGTAGCATTGAGTGATGTACCACACGCTTCACATTGGTCGCCATAAGCACGTTCGTTGTGGCAGTGAGGACATTCGCCTGTTACATAACGGTCGGCAAGGAATTGGTTAGCTTTTTCGTCATAGAGTTGCATTGATGTTTTTTCAACAAACTCACCTTTGTCGTAGAGGCGACGGAAAAATTCGCTTGCAGTTTCTTTGTGCATAGCCGAAGTTGTGCGAGAATATATGTCGAACGAAATGCCTAATCCAGCAAAAGAATCTTTGATGATGTTGTGATAACGGTCAACGATGTCTTGAGGGGTTACGCCTTCGTTTTTAGCTTTGATAGTGATGGGCACACCATGCTCGTCGCTACCACCAATCATCACTACATCTTTACCGCAAAGACGGAGATAACGAGCATAGATGTCGGCAGGAACATAAACACCAGCAAGGTGACCGATATGAACAGGGCCATTAGCGTAGGGTAACGCTGTGGTTATAAGGGTTCTTTTGAAGTTCTTTTCCATGTTATATTGTGTTGTTTTATTTTCAAACTACAAAATTACATTAACTTCACGAAATTTTCACAATTTAGCATATTAAATCTATGCAAAATCCAGTAGATAATGCATAAAACCCTATTTGCGAATCAAAAATAGAGTTATTTGGGGAGTAATATATTTATTAAAATCGAATGTAACCGATTAGAATAGTTAAAAAGAAAGCCTCAGGCTACTTTAATATGCATTTATAATCCAAATGCCGTTTTTATTACTTCCTTGTCGAGATAATATGCCTTTTGCCTTTAATGATGCAAACAGTCGTTCAACTTGTCGTTGTGATAGAGACAAGTATAAAGCAACGTCTTTTATGGTTAATCGATTGTTCTTGACAATAAGATTTATAATCTGTTGTTCATGGCTATTTATACCGACATTTATACCGACATTTATACCGACATTATCGCCAATTTCATTGCCCTGATGCGATTTTAATGTTGATAATATTTCGCTAAGCATAAACTCAATAAATGGTCCACATTGCCCTTTTTTGCTACTTTCGTTAATGGCGTCGTAATACTCTTGTTGATTACTATATACCATATTTTCAACTGGTAAGTGTTCAAACAAAGGGTGAAGTTTCCCTAGGATAAGAGATTGCCACAAACGACCAATTCTTCCGTTCCCATCACTGAAAGGGTGGATGAATTCAAACTCGTAGTGAAATACGCATGATCGAATAAGGAGATGATCAGGAGAAGCGGCAAGCCACTCCATTAGGTCGGCAATCAATTGTGGTACACGATTGGCAGGTGGAGCCATGTGTACTAATCCTGTCTCAGAAAATACACCAACACCTCCACTGCGAAAATGTCCAGCATCATCAGTTAATGCTGCCATCATTGAACCATGTGCTTTCAAGAGATCATCAATGCTAAAAGGATGTAATGAACTATACATTTCATAGGTGTTGATTGCATTTTTAACCTCTTGAATTTCTCGCAAAGGAGCAATTACATTTTTGCCGTTTATAATGTCTTGCACTTGATTTTCGCTCAAATTATTGCCCTCAATTGCAAGAGATGAGTGAATAGTACGAATGCGATTTGCCTTACGAAGTTTTAGCCCTTCGTTCTCCCACCGAATAGCATATCGTTCAATTTGAGCAGATATTTCTGCTATTAGATTGATTGTTTTTGCGGATATTTCAAAAGGTGGTTTATACATCATTTAGTCGCATTAATTTAGTTCTGTTATGCAGTTGAAAATAATTTTCGGAGGAGACGCTTGCTACATCAGCGAGTCAAAGTTGAAATCTTGTTTCATACGGTAGGCGAGGCCAGTCATCATGGCGAGGATTTCCCCTTTTTCGTTGCTGATTTTTATGTCGCAATAGGGGAGTCGATGATGGTTTACCTGCTCGGTACATTCTGCTTTTATTCGTTCTCCTAATTGTGCCGATTTGATGAAGGTTATAGTGTTTGAGATGCCAAGGCTTAATATGCCGTGGCTATTGGCTACTGCAGCAAAAGCAAGGTCGGCGAGGGTGTATATTACACCCCCTTGACATACTCTTGCTCCATTTAAATGATGTTGTTCTACTGTAAGTTCGGCACATGCATAACCTTCACGCACCTCAGTGAGTTGCGCTCCAATGCTTTTTGCAAATTGGTCATCGTTGTTTAACCGTTCTTTTAGTGTCATAATTGTTATGCAAAATCAGCTTCGGTGAGGAACGAAAGTTTCTTAATCATGATAGTTTCTTTTGCCTTTTCGGCTGGGTCGGTGCGGAACACAAGAACCCCTTTGCCTTTCCAAAGGAATGAATACATGTAGAGAATGCTGATGCCGTCGTCTGACAAAGTTTTGATTGCGCTTGCTGCGCGTCCTGGTTCATCGTCAATGCTGAGAGCAATAACATCGGCCAATTGCACATTGATGCCTGCTTCTTTCAAGATGATATATGCTTGAGAAGGATTGTTACATAACACGCGATAAATGCCGTAGTCTTTAGTGTCGGCAATTGTTGAGGCGATGATTTGAATGTTGGCTTTGCTTAACAAATCAAGCACTTTGATGAGTGTACCGCCCTTATTCTCGATAAATATAGAAAGTTGTTTGATTGTCATATTGGTTAATTTTTAATTCATAATTATCTCGTTAATTAGAGAATGACATGTTTTTAATTCCACAGAGTCATACCCCCCTCCCGGCTTCGCCGTACTCCCCCCTTGGGAAGAGGGAGAGTTTTAGTTTTGCGGGGTTTATTGATACACGGTGCGTTTGTCGACTACGCGCACAGCTTTTCCTTCCGAAACAGGGAGTGAGCCTTTTGGCACAAGTTTCACATGAGGAGTGAGCAAGATTTCATCTTTGAGCGCACGTTTTACATCGCTTGTGAGTTTGAGCAAGCGTTGGAAGTCGTCGGTAAACAATTCTTCGAGTTCTACCTCTACGGTCATGTTATCGTTGTCCTCGTCGGTAGTGAGAGTGATGAGATAGTTATTAGCCAACTCGGGGAACTGCATAAGTATTTTTTCGATTTGGATAGGGAAGATATTTACGCCACGAAGCACAATCATATCGTCAGAACGTCCCTTCATGCGATCGATGCGCACATGATTTCTGCCACATGGGCAACTGCGTCCCAACACGCGAGTGAGGTCGCGAGTGCGATAGCGAAGCAATGGCATTGCTTCACGGCACAAAGTGGTAAGCACCAATTCGCCAATCTCGCCATCGGCAACTGGTTCTAATGTTTCGGGGTCAACGATTTCAACGATGTAGTAATCTTCCCAGAAGTGTAATCCATTTTGTTCAGGACATTCAAATCCTACACCAGGACCACACATTTCCGACATACCAAATGAATTGTAGGCTTTAACTCCCATCATCTCTTCGATGCGACGGCGTTGCTCCTCAGAGTGAGGCTCTGCACCGATTGCCAATACGCGAAGTTTTGTGTCGGTTTTGGGATCAACGCCTGCTTGGTCCATTACCTCTTTAAGGCGAGTAACATAAGATGGAACGGCGTGAAGGGCAGTAGTGCCAAAGTCGGTCATAAATTTGATTTGTCGTAGAGAGTTTCCCGCAGCGGCAGGAATGGTGAGCATTCCCACGCGTTCTGCACCATATTGGAATCCAAGACCACCGGTAAACATACCATAGCCAGACGAGTTTTGGAATACATCATCGGGGCGAAGTCCTACCATCCAAAGGTTTCGTGCCACTTGGTTGGCCCATTCGTCAATGTCGTTTTGAGTGTGAAGAATCACTGTGGGATTACCTGTTGTTCCACTTGATGAGTGTAGACGAATACAATCCTTTAGCGAGGTGCTTGCCATGCCAAAGGGGTAGGTGTCGCGCAAATCCTTCTTGGTAGTAAATGGAATTTTGCGAATATCGTCAAGTGTTTTTATATCTTCGGGTTTAATCCCAGCTTCTTCAAAGCGTGCCTTATAGAAAGGGGAGTTCATGCAATGCTTTACAGTGGCTTGCAATCGCTCAAGTTGCAATGCTTCAATCTGTTCACGTGTGAGGGTTTCCTCTTTTTCGTTGAAGTATTGGCAACTGCTATCGGGTATATGTTTTTGTGCCATATTTATTATGTTAGTTATATTATCTTTTGCAAAGATACACAATTTTACAAAAGTTATAGTATTTGAAGAAAAAAAATATAACTTTGCAAGTGATTTTGGTTATAAATAATAAAAATTATGCAAAAACGAGGCTTTTTACTTACAATTTGTTTGTTAATGACGGCGTGTTTGTGCGCGCAAAATACTGATTCTACGGCAACAAAACAGATTAAACCATCGTGGCTATCAACGCTTTCTCAAAAGATGGAGTTTCATGGTTACGCACAGGCGGGATACACATGGAAACATCAAGATGATGTAAATAGCAACACATTTGATATAAAACGTGTGCTATTTTGGGCTAAAGCAAATGTTACCAATCGTTGGTCGTTCCTTTTCATGCACGATTTTTCAAGCGTAGTTCAAGAATTTTATACCGATTATCGTTTTACGCGTGGAAATGAATTGAGCGTGCGTATGGGGCAGTTCAAAAATTCTTTCTCAATGCAAAATCCCTTATCTCCAACAAAACTCGACCTTATTGATTGCTATTCACAATCGGTTGTATATCTCGCGGGTTGTGGTTCCGACCCCTTAAATGGAGTTCAATATGGCCGTGACTTGGGGATTATGGTTTTCGGCGACTTGTTTAATAATAAATTGCATTATGAGTTTGCCGTGATGAATGGTAGTGGCATAAATCGCAAGGATAATAACAATTATAAGGATATTATAGGGAAATTAGAGTATCGCATAAAACCTAATTTACGTGTTGTAACCACAGGACAATTGGGCGCAGGACACGCTTTGACTGAGTCGAAATTTTGTCCCGATATAAAAGTGGGTGAGGATTATACTCGTAATCGATGGTCGGTTGGTGCTGAATGGAAGGAGCATGTTGAGGGTGTTGACTATTGGAAAAATCGCACGGCTCAGATTCAAGTTGAAGCACTCGGAGGACGCGACCGCAATAATAAAAGCATAGGAGCATACGCAACAGCATGTGTGCCAGTGTGGAAGGGTTTAGATGTAATTGCTTCGGTCGATTATTTTAATTACAATACATCGTTGGGCATGGAGCAAATGAATTTTGTGGGAGGTGTTCAGTATTGGTTTTACAAAACTTGTCGTGTGCAGTTGCAATACACCAATGCCAATCCTGCTTGGGAACATCATTATGGAAATCTACAAGCACAAGTGCAAGTGGCATTTTAATTCTAAATTGATTCTTTAACTACAAAAAATAAAAACATCATGTTGATAAAAGTAATTCTTACAATTATATTCTTTGCGATAACTATAGGTATAGGAATATATTCACGTCGTCAAGCCAATTCGGTTGATGGATTTGTGTTAGGAGGTCGTTCAGTCGGAGGTTGGTTGACAGCTTTTGCCTACGGAACAAGTTATTTTTCGGCAGTAGTTTTTGTGGGCTATGCCGGACAATTTGGTTGGAAATATGGCCTTTCATCATCGTGGATTGGCGTGGGTAACGCTATCATCGGCTCGCTATTGGCATGGATGGTGCTTGGACGTCGCACAAAGTTGATGACTCAATCAATCAATTCTCGCACCATGCCCGATTTTTTCGGCACTCGTTACAACGACCAAAATCTTCGAGTAGCAGCATCAATCATCGCATTTGTGTTCCTTATCCCTTACACAGCTGGCGTTTATAAAGGTGTATCGGCATTGTTTGAAATGGGATTTGGCATTCCTTATGAATATTGTGCTATCTTGATGGCGATATTGACTGCCGTATATGTAATACTTGGTGGTTATCGAGCAACTGCTATAAATGACTTCGTACAAGGTATAATAATGCTTTTTGGTATTTGTGCAGTGATTGCTGCCGTTCTTGCTACAAAGGGTGGACTTGTGGAGGCTACACAAGCAATGGCAGCGTTACCCTCTGATGCAGATCCAGCAGTGAATGGAGGCTTTGCATCGCTATTTGGTCCCGATCCATGGAGTCTGTTAGGAGTTGTTATTCTCACCTCACTCGGCACTTGGGGTTTGCCTCAAATGGTGGGTAAATTCTATTCGATTACCGATGAGAGTGCTATTCGTCGAGGAACAATCATTTCCACAATCTTTGCGTTGATAGTTGCAGGGGGCTGCTATTTCCTTGGTGGGTATGGACGCTTGTTTGGCACACCACCTGCATTGCCAAATGGGAAACTTGACTTTGATGCAATTGTACCTGGTATGCTATCCACAATGCCCGATATTATAATTGCTCTTGTGGTGTTGTTGGTGCTTTCGGCTTCGATGTCAACCCTTGCTGGACTTGTGTTGACCTCGTCGTCAACAATGACGCTCGACCTTATTTATCGCGACAAGCAGTCGGAAGGTGGAGAGGTTGAAGGAGGAAAAATCAATGAGGCAGTGGCAAAGAAGATTGAGCAAAGAAAGGTTTTAATACTTCGAGTGCTTATAGTATTCTTTATCGCTATTTCGATATTAATTGCACTTAATCCACCTACATTTATCGCACAATTGATGGGTATATCATGGGGCGCATTGGCAGGCGCGTTCCTCGCTCCATTTATGATGGGATTGTATTGGAAAGGTGTAACACGTTCGTCAGTATGGGCATGTTTCGTTTGGGGAGTTGGAACAACACTCGTGAATATGCTTTTGGGAAATCCTATAAGCCCTATCAACTGCGGCGCAATAGCAATGTTGGGAGGCTTTGTGGTAGTCTTTATCGTGAGCCTACTCACACCCAAGATGAACAAAGAATATGTCAACCAAATTTTCTCTTGCTATAAGAAATAGAGAAGATATATAATAATGCAACGTGGGCTGTGTCAAAATTTATGATTTTGGCACAGTTTCTTTTTTATATTATTGGTGTCTGAAAAACAATTCTCGTTTCCCTATTTTTCTATGAAAAACAAAGGTGTAGCTAGGTGTCCAATAGTATAAAAAGTTATCTCTATGAAATTTAGGTGGAAATTCTAGGAGGAGTCCAGCAAAGCTAGGAGGGGATTAAACTTCTAAATAACCCTATTTTGTGCCATCTTGTATATAATTCCCAAATAAATTATTAAATTTGCGAAAGATAAACATTAAAATATAAACTAAAAAACAGATAGAAAGTGTGTAAAAAAGGATTCTCGGCCTAGATATGAGGACGACTCCGTAGGATAGAATTAAATTTATTTGTCAACAAACGGAAAGGTGTTTCCTTTGTGCTTTAAAATATAAACTGAGCTTTTGCTCTTGTTCTCACAACTTGAATACCGCCAACATTCACCCACGAGGACAAGCTTGCGAAAAGTTCACGCTTTTATGGCGTGGACTATTCTGTGCTTGTTGTGGGCGAGGTCACTTGGCGGTAACCTAAGTTGTAATAAGCATTGAATGGTTCCGCCTTTTTTATTTAAAATCAATTAGTATGAAAAATTTAAAGTATTTTTTAATTTCGTTGTTTATGCTAAGTCAAGCATCAATTGCATTGGCATACGATTTTTCTTCACGAACAGAATATTCTTTTGAAGAAGCATTGGATTCTGTGTGGTTATATTATTCGATTAATCCCGATGGTACGACTGTGTCGGTAACGCAAGGTCCAGAAAAATATAAGTTTAACCATATTCGCATTCCTGAGACTGTTTCTCACAATAACAATACTTATACGGTGACTGAAATCGCTTATAGCGCGTTTGCAGGAAGCAATATTGATATTGTTGAAATGCCAAATACAATAACCATAATTAACGGTTATGCCTTTTCGGATAGCTCTGTTGATTCTGTTGCATTCTCAGAAAATTTAAAAATAATTGGCAATTACGCATTTTCTGATTCTGATTTAAAGTCTGTAATTTTGCATGAAGGAGTTGAGTCAATTGGAGATTACGCTTTTAAAGGAGATGTACCTAGTACTGGGATTGGTATGAAAGGCGAAATTTCAAAGATTCGATTGCCAAATTCGTTGAAAAGCATAGGAGAGAGTGCGTTTTGTTACAATCCTATAACTCATGTCATTATTCCTAAAGGAATAACAGATATAAATAAATATGCATTTGCTGGCTGCTTAAATCTAAAAGATGTTGTTTTCCCAGATGCTTTGAAAAAGATTGGAGATGCAGCTTTTTTTAGAAGTGGAATTAATGAATTGAATTTTCCGTCAACGGTAGAAGAAATAGGGAAATATGCATTTGAAGAATGTAAGAATTTAAAAAAAGTTGTATTGCCAAATTCAGTGAAAGTGATTGGAGAACGATGTTTTAATGGTTGTAGTATTTTACAATCCATAACCTTTTCTTCGGGTATGACTGTTATTCCGCACCAAGCATGTTATTATTGTGAACAACTGATAGATGTGAAAATACCAGAAAGCATTACTTCTATTGGGCAACGAGCATTTTATCGCACAATAAGATTGTCTTCGATATCTCTTCCAGACTCAATTACATATATGGGGTTGGAAGCATTTGCCTCCTCTGGTGTTACATCATTTAAGTTCCCATCAAAATTAGAGACATTAAATAGTGGTATATTTAGTTGGTGTAATTATCTTACAGAAATTGAAATCCCATCTACCATAAAGCATATTGGAACAGGTACATTTTCTAATTGTAAAAGTCTAAAAAAAGTAATATTGCCAGAAGGCATTAATGAAATCGGGAATAACGTATTTTCTGGTTGTTCAAAATTAACAGATGTGAATATCCCAACAACAGTAAAAACTATTGGTCAAACTGCATTTGAAAATTGTAAATTATTGAAAGAAATAACATTACCAGATGGACTTGAAACCATTGGAGGTGGAGCGTTTTCAGGGTGTGTGATTACCTTTATGGATTTCCCTAAAACGGTAAAAATAATAGGGGGATGCTTTAAGGGTTGTGATTCATTAAAGATTGTAAACATATATCATAATGTGTCTAAGATAGAGCAATATGCATTTGAAAAATGTCCAAATTTAAAAGAAGTTCATTTAAAGAGGGCAATAATACCGAATATAGGCAGTTATAATACTAATTATCCTGCATATATTGACAATGGGAATAATTGTACATTATATGTACCTACAGGCAGTAAAGCAACGTATGAAGCAAGTCAATATTGGAATAATTTTGATACAATTGTAGAGGAGGAGATAGGGTATGATATTTTATATCGAGTGACTGCAAGCAAGACAGGACAAGGTACAATTTCGATTAATAACGAAAGTAAAACTAGTGTTGATATTTTGTCGGGTACAAAAGTGAATGTGGCGTTTACTCCAGCTTCGGGTTGGAAATTAAAATCGGTTGTATTGAACGACAAAGATATAACAGCATTGTTGGTAGAAAATGTATATGAGGTTGAATCTCTTGAAGCGAATATGGTATTTGTGGCAACATTTGAGGAGTTGCCTGCAACATTGAGTTTGCGCTCAGCCGATGGGGGATCGATAGATGTTTCGGTAGTAAAAGGAACAACATTTAGTTGCGTGTTTACTCCCGATGAAAATTGGTCAATCAACAATGTTCGTTATAACAACAGAGATGTAACATCATCGGTTAGTGAAACAGGAGAATATACTACTCCAGTAATTAAGAGTAATGCTATTTTGAGTGTCGCATACGAAACAGGAGATAACTCGGTAGATGCAATAGGTATTGATGCCGACATGAAAGCATATGTATTGACCGATGGCTTATTGGTTGTAGAGGGTGTTGAACATGGAATGCCTGTTGTGCTTTATGACGTTGATGGAAAAATATTGTCATCACTTGTGGCAGTTGATGGTCGATGCTCATATCAATTGCCTGATGTAGGTGTTTATATTGTAAAAGGAATTTCAAAAACAATTAAAGTGATATTCTAGATAGTTTCAATAATTGAAAATGCCAAAATTAGAGATGGATTTGCACTGCATTTCCATCTCTATTGTTTTTTATATCCTAACTTCTGTCCTTAAAATATTAGACACAAGGGCAAGCAATAATTATTTTGAGATAACGATAAAGTCGATGCTGTGGGTTACGCTGTAGGGCGTTGCTTGGCGGCGGGGTTGGACGCTGCGATG
The DNA here is from genome assembly GCA_017559355.1 of Muribaculaceae bacterium. GTDB lineage: Bacteria > Bacteroidota > Bacteroidia > Bacteroidales > Muribaculaceae > RGIG4079. Next base: position 39,690 of record JAFYSL010000078.1, on the reverse strand, counting down.
GTAGTAGAATGAGTTTTGCTTGTCCCATGATGGGATTGAGAGAAGGCGTGTTTCGCCAGGTGGGATTGAGCAATTGATAGTTTTTGAAACTTTGTGTAGCTGGCGTTTTTGATTATCAAAATAGTTGAGAGTAATACCTATGCTCACTATTGTTGATTCGCCTCGGTTTGTCGCAAAAAATGTTTCCTTTTTAGAGTTGAGTGGTTTGTCATACCCCGAAATCTCAATGATATGGGTGTCGGCATTTCGTAATGTATCGCAAACGATTGTTGTGTCGGCAACCTCTTTGAGTTTGAGATTTTTGCGAGTGGTGCGTTGAGCTGAGCAGTTGAGTGCGATGGCTACAAGTATCAATATGCCTATTAACGTTCTCATAAGTATCGAGGAGTTAGGGGTGCTGATGTAGATTGAGGGTATATGCGCACACATCCATCAAGCCCTTTAGGACGGGTGTTTTTGATTGACACTCCCACTCGATAGATGTAGGGTATCCAACGCCAAAGGTTGATACTCACTGATGTTTTGTATTCATTGAATGCAAGGTGGTTGTCGCTAAGATTGAGCGTGAATTTCTTAGGGATAGAGAGAATTCCTTCCAACGAGCTATTGGTGTAGATGTAGGCTTCATAATGGTCTTTCTTGGCTGTGGCAGAGATGTATCCCATAACTGTGCCTGGTTCGATAGATAGTTGTTGGGGTTTAATAATCACAATGCGATAAATATATTGATGTAAATATTGGCTTGATGCGTTGTCGTTAACGCGCTCAATGGCAATAGTTGTAGCATTGTCGATGAATTGCCACACCCCTTCGATGTTGTGAAGTGGGGCTTGGCGCATGCGAGTTTTAACCGAGTCGATGTGATACCCCTCAAGAGTGTGCGATTCTTGAGGTAGTTGGTCGAGAATATTGGCTGATGCTTGACTCCATATCGCGATGACGATAATGGAGATTATGTAGCGCAAAAAAGCCATTGGTTAAAGGGTATTACAAGTTTTTGAAGTTATATGAAAAACCAAAACTGAGAATTTCTTTCAACTGTAGACGGTGCCAATCAACATCGCTTGGTACGCTTGTATCGTAGCGAAGGTTGACATTTATTTGAGTTGAGAGGAATCGGTTGATATTGAAAGCAAGAGTGTTCTCCATGTCGCCTTGGAAATAAGTATAGTCGGAGAACGCAAATATACGTGATGCAAATGAAATATTGTGTGCTATGTTCCATTTTAATTTGAGTTCACCACTCGAACCGATTTCGTTAACAGTCTTTCGTCCAGTTTCGATGCCGAAGTCATTTTCATTAACTCGGCTATTGATGCATGTCTTCATGTTGTAAGAAAGAGGAGAAATAGATGCATCAAATGTAAATGTTTTTTTGGGACTGATATAGTTATAGGTCATACCCAGACCGACGTTTAATTCGCCAGGTGAGAGCAATGCTGTTTTGAGTTCGTCGTTATTGTTATAACCATTGAATAACTGGGTTTTGAATTGTGCTTGCACAGAGTAGAACCAGCGTTTTGCCGCGCGTACCCCAAACTTGGTGTTGATTTGGAAAATATCGTCGTTGATATTGTAGTCACGAGGGTTGTCGGGGGTGCTATTCATTGCCAACTTATACTTAATTGTGTTGTCGAAAAGTAGGTTGGGGTGGAATGTTTCGTTAAGTTTGATGTTAAACTCAACATTGAAAAGTAGATTGAGGTCGTTGGTTCCACCTTGATACCAGTTGGGGGAGTTGTATGCTTGAGAGAATTGGAGTAAACTGTTGAATGAGTGAATCCAATTGCGACGCTTAATGTTGGCATCAATTTTTGCTTCCAAGGTTGGAATATTTTGTTGCACAGTGATTTTAGATGCACTTGGGTCAATTGTAGAGAACACTCGTTTGGGAGCAATAGGGAGAGTCTCGATGTTGTATTGCACTTTGTTGGGGTGTTCCATCATATAGTTTTGCTTCATGTTTTCCAATCGACGGTTATGAGCAATTTTGCGAGCGAGCCAAAGTGTTAGTTCCTCCTCTTGAGGAGTCATTGCGCTAATGTAGGTGTCGATAGTGTCGTTGAGGGCTGAATTATAGCCACAAAACACTGGTTGACGGAAGAAATAGCGAGGGATAGGGAGAGTTTCTATAGTGGTGTCTACTTCGATTTTATAGAAATCGGGAGATTCTAATTTAGTCTTGAGTTGGTTGAGTAGTGTATCCAATTCTGATGCTTTTGGCATCATTGAGGGACGATTGCGAAACATAGTAGTGTCAAGCACCAAGGTGTCGTTATAGAATTTGTGAACGGGTGCAGGTACAGTATCGTCTTCAATGATAAGTGTAGGCTGCACTCTCACAATGGGTGTGCGATATATATGGCCTTGTGCTGAAGCACCAAGGGTAATGCAACTTAAAATGCAGAGGAGGATATATGGGGTAATATTTTTCATAAGAAAAGAGTTGTAGTGTGTAAAGATAGGCTATTTAACAGCCATATAAATTGTGCAAGTGCCAAATGTGAGGCGAGTGAATTTGCAGTTGCTAAATCCAGCATCACGCATAAGTTGCAACATGTCATCGCCTTGAGGCACAGCTGCAATGCTTTCGGGGAGATAACTATATGCACGCATATCTTTCGACACCATGCGTCCTACGAATGGGATAAGATAGCGAGTGTATAGTTTGTAAAATGGTTTCACAATAGGAGATGTTGGGGTTGATAATTCTATGACACATAATACACCCCTAGGTTTAATTACGCGATACATTTCGCGGTATCCTTGGTCGAGATGCTCAAAGTTGCGCACACCATAAGCTACGGTAATGCAATCAAATTGAGCTTCGCTAAAAGGCAAGTTGAGGCAGTCGCCAGCAACAAAGTTAATGACATTGTCGAGTTTGGCCTCGGCAACTTTCTTCTCACCAATGGCAATCATGCCTTCAGAGAGGTCGATGCCAGTGATTTTCTCGGGGTGGAGGGTACGGGCGAGTTTGATTGCTAAATCGCCAGTACCTGTTGCCACATCGAGTATCGTTTTAGGAGCATAAGCCTTAATCATTCTTACAGCCTTTGCACGCCAACATTTGTCGATGCCAAATGTCATGGCACGATTCATGAAGTCGTAGGCTGGCGCAATCGAGTCAAACATTTCTTTGACCTGTTCGGTCTTTGCTCGATTATTGTCGTAGGGATTGATTTTTTCGGCTTTTACTTCCATTTGTTGTTGAAATAGTTGTTATTTTTTGAGGTTTTTGAGACATTCAACCACATTCTTTTCAATGCGTTGACTCAAGTTAGGATCTTCGTCTTTTACGAAAGTTTCGCCAGTGATGTGCTCATAAAGCTCGATATAGCGTTGTGAAACACTTTCGCAATATTCGTCGGTCATTTCGGGAACAACTTGACCTGGTTTACCCATGAAGTTGTTTTCGATAAGCCATTGACGCACGAATTCTTTAGAGAGTTGTTTTTGAGGTTCTCCTTTTTCGAAACGTTCTTGGTAACCTTCGGCATAGAAGTAGCGAGAAGAGTCGGGAGTGTGGATTTCGTCGATGAGATACACTTTGCCGTCGCGTTTGCCAAATTCGTATTTAGTGTCAACGAGAATCAAACCTTTTTCAGCAGCCATTTCAGTACCACGAGCAAAAAGAGCACGAGTGTATTGCTCCATAACTTCGTAGTCTTCTTTGCTTACGATGCCTTGAGCAAGAATCTCTTCGCGAGAGATGTTTTCGTCATGACCTTCGTCAGCCTTTGTAGTTGGGGTGATGATAGGTTCGGGGAAGCGTTCGTTTTCACGCATTCCGTCGGGGAGTTTCACACCACAAAGTTCACGGCAACCTGCTTGGTATTCACGCCATGCACTACCAGTGAGGTAACCACGAATAATCATTTCAACACGGAATCCTTCGCATTTCAAACCTACGGTAACCATTGGGTCGGGAGTCGCGAGTTTCCAGTTAGGAACGATGTCGGCAGTTGCATCAAGGAATTTTGCTGCGATTTGGTTGAGCACTTGTCCTTTGTAAGGAATTCCTTTAGGGAGGATTACGTCGAACGCTGAGATGCGGTCAGATGCAATCATCACTAAAACATCGTCGTTAATGTTGTAAACTTCACGCACTTTTCCGTGGTATACGCTTTGTTGACCAGGGAAGTTGAAATCTGTGTTTGATAATGTAGCCATAATATATTGATTTAATTTGTTTGCTTATTGTTATTGTCGTTAGCGACCTCTTCTTTGTTGTTTTTATCCCATTTTTCGTAAGCTTCAACGATGCGTTGCACGAGTTGATGTCGCACAATATCTTTTTTGCCAAATTCTACGTGTCCTATGCCTGGAATGCCTTTCAACACTCGCAATGCGTGCATTAACCCTGATACGGTTGAGCGTGGAAGGTCAATTTGGGTTGCGTCGCCAGTGATAATCATTTTGGCGTTCATGCCCAAACGTGTGAGGAACATTTTGATTTGGTGGGTGGTGGTGTTTTGTGCTTCGTCGAGCACGATAACTGCGTCGTTGAGGGTGCGACCACGCATAAATGCCAATGGTGCGATTTGAATTACATTGGTTTCCATATACTCTTTGAGTTTTACGGCTGGAATCATATCTTCTAGCGCGTCATAAAGAGGTTGTAGATATGGGTCAATTTTGTCCTTCATGTCACCAGGTAGGAACCCGAGTTTCTCGCCCGCTTCAACGGCAGGACGTGAAAGAATGATTTTTCTAACTTCGCGATTCTTTAATGCCCGCACGGCAAGAGCAATGGCAAGGTAGGTTTTACCTGTACCTGCAGGACCAAGAGCAAATGTGAGGTCGTTTTTCAACACCTCTTCAACGAGTAGTTGTTGATTAGGCGAACGAGGCGAAATGGGTTTGCCATTGATGCCGTAGATAATCACATCGTCGCTTTTTACCTCTTGAGGAGTGCCACCTTTAATCACTTCAAGAATAACCTCTTCGGTAAGTTTATTGTATTTGGCACAATATGCTTCAAGTTCTTTGATTTTCTTTTCAAAATCGGCAGTTTCATCGTTGTCGCCGATAACTTTTATTACCGACCCACGAGCAGCCATTCGCAATTTAGGGAAGAGATTGCGAATCAACTGCATGTTACAGTTGTTGACACCATAAAAGCATACTGGGTCAACGCTGTCGATAATTACAATGCGTTCGATCATTCAGATTAATTATAATTAATGTTACAAAGGTAGTAACTTTGCGATGAAATTGCAATATAACGAGAGTATTACAACAAATAATTTTGTGAATTAATTATTAGAATACTATCTTTGCAATACTAACCGTTAAATAACCAATAAAAAACAAGCAATAATGAGAAAGAGAATATTGTCGTTAATGTTGCTCGTGGGCATCATGGCAGTAGCGCCTATCAACAGCAACGCCTTTGATTGTGGTAAATGCAAGTCGGAACAAGCATCGTTTAAGCAAATAAATCATATCCAAGTGCCTGCAACTAATATTGCTTCGCCAATGGATGTGAATGTGATTCTCCCTGAATCGTATGCTACATCATGTGGTAAAAGTTATCCTGTAGTGTATATACTTCATGGATATGGTGGCGATTATAAAACTTGGCTCGAACTTACAGAACCTCGTCTTGATAGTCTTGCTTCTAACTATGATATGATTTTTGTACTCCCTGATGGACGTGATAGTTGGTATTTCGACTCTCCCGAAAATCCAGAGTTGAAGATGGAATCATTCTTTGTTGAGGAACTTGTGCCATATATCGATAAAAACTATCGTACTATTGCCGATGCAAAACATCGTGCAATCACAGGATTGAGTATGGGCGGTCATGGAAGTTTGTGGTATGGCATGCGTCATAGCGATGTATGGGGCTCAGCTGGTAGCATGAGTGGAGGAGTAAATTTTGATAAAGAAAAATGGCAAAAGTCATGGAAAATTGCTCAAACTTTGGGTAGCAGAGAGCAAAACGCTGAACGTTGGAGTTCGCGCACTGTGGTTTCGCTCGTTCCTACATTAAAGCCCGACCAATTGAATATCATTTTTGACTGTGGTATCGACGATTTCTTTATTGGCGTAAATCGTGAGTTGAATGAGGAGCTATTGAAATATAATATTCCTCACGACTATACCGAACGTCCAGGTCGTCATACTCACCCATATTGGAAAAATTCAATTCGTTATCATCTTCAATTCTTTCACGATATTTTTATAAAATAGGTGTGAATAATTGATAACTAATAAAATAAAAATAGTTACTGCCAACGGTAGTAACTATTTTTTATGCTAATATTTGAGAATGATTATACCACTTGTGGCTCAATCTCGGCTAATGATAAACCGTGAGAGTCTTTTTCTGAAAGATTGAGTTCTTCGACTGGTAATGGCCATTCGATGCCGATAGTAGGGTCATCGAAACGCAATGTAGCTTCGGCTTGTGGAGCATACAGATTATCAACCTTATACTGGAACTGTGCCACATCGCTCAATACAATGAAACCGTGAGCCATGCCACGAGGCACGAAAAGTTGATGGCAATTATCTTCGCTCAACTCTACTGCAAGGTGTTGCCCAAAAGTAGGTGAGTCTTTGCGAATGTCAACGATAACATCAACCACGCGACCACGCGACACGCGCACCAACTTTGCTTGTGCCCACTCGTTGCGTTGAAAGTGTAATCCACGCAAAACACCACGTGTCGATACCGATTCATTGTCTTGTATAAATTCCACATTACCTACATGTGCTTGGAATTCAGCCTTTTTGAAACTTTCCATAAAGTAACCTCGAGTATCTCCATAACGCACAGGCTCTATTATCCACACACCTTTAATATGTTGTTCGGTAAAAGTCATAATCGTTTAGATGTTTCTTGCTACAAAGATACATAAATTGTTGAGATTATTGGTGGAGGATATATCTTTTCGAGGGGTAAAAGTGTTATTAGTCGGCAAATTTCGTTGAACAATTTAATAATTATTACCTTTGCAGTGAAAAATTGAGAGATAATTATGCAAAATATCATACTTTTTGATGCACAAGAGGTGCGTGAGAATTTGTTGCCGATGACGTTTACTCGTCCGGTGGCAGATTTGCGTGTGGGGGTATTAACTATTCGTGAAAAGTGGGAACGTATGCTTGAAGGGGTATATTCATATCTCACTGTTGATTATCTGCAAGAGAAATATCCAATGGTAGAGGCTGCGGATAATGTGTTTATCGCAGGTAATGTGTGCCCAACTGCCAATCTTGTATCAAAGATAAAGGCACTAAAAGATGGAGAATCATTGGTAACGCCATTAGGTGATTTAATCGCATATAGAGGTGGTGTTGAAGGTCTTAATGAGTGCAGTTTTGCAAGTACAGTAGTGTGTGAAGAGGATTGTATCATGATAAAGATGCTTTACGATATTTTTATGGAAAATCATCGTGGTATCGTTGAGGATTTTGCTCTTTTGACACGTGGTCGCAAAAGCGAACCATTGAGCGATACAAATACCGTTATCGGAAATCCCGTTGATGCCGATGGCAATTCTTTAATTTTTATTGAAGAGGGTGCTGTGGTAGAGGGTGCGATGCTTAACGTGAAAAATGGACCAATCTATGTTGGTCGCAATGCAGAGGTAATGGAGGGCAGTTGCTTGCGTGGACCTATCGCTTTGTGTGAAAATGCTGTTATAAATATGGGTGCGCGTGTGTATGGTGCAACAACTTTGGGACCTTTCTGTAAAGTGGGAGGCGAGGTGAACAATGTCGTTATGATGGGTTACTCCAATAAGGCTCACGATGGATTCCTCGGTAACGCTGTTATAGGTGAATGGTGTAATATTGGAGGAGGTTCTACGGCATCAAATCTCAAGAATGATTATACCGAAATAAAATTGTGGAATTATCTTGCACATCGTTTCTTGCGTACAGGATTGCAGTTTTGTGGGTTGATTATGGGCGACCATTCAAAGTCGGGCATTAACTGCATGTTTAACACTGCTACAGTGCTTGGTGTAGGGGTAAATATTCATGGTGCAGGCTTCCCTCGCAACTTTGTTGCGTCGTTTAGTGAGGGTAGTGTAAGCGGTTTTACTGATGTGCCATTGTCAAAATTCTTTGATATCGCTCGACGAATGATGGCACGCCGTGGATTGACTCTATCGGAGATAGATATGCGCATTTTTGAGTCAATCCATGCCTTTGCCGAAAACTATAAATAGCACTTCACAGTGCCATTTATACAAAAGTAGTAATCAAGTTAAAACAATTTATTAAACAATTAAAATTAAAAAACAAACAAAACAATTTAGTTACGTCGTCCAGAAATATAACCAAACAGATCTCCTAAAAGCCAAATGGCTACGCATATTGCAAATAGTATATTATATGGTGTTAAAGGTATAAATTCATGTTGCAAAGATAAGACTGCCTTTGGGCAACACGTATTGCACGTTGATGTTAATAAAAGTAAAATGCCACCAACTTTTCAGTTGATGGCATTCTTTATTGTATCGGTCGAAAATATGATTAACGATGTTTTTTAGCTTGTTGTTTTTGTTGTTCACGTAGCATTGCTTGTTGTTGGCGTTGTGCTTCTTCCAAACGAGCCATGAAACCCGATTTTTTGCGAGGTTTTTTAGCGTTAGCAAGCATTTGTGCTCTTACTTTCTCTTCGTCAACGATGAAACGGAAAGAGTAAGTTTGAACGATTGTAATCAACAATGAAAGGAAATAGTAGTAACTCAAACCTGAAGCGTAGTCGTTGAAGAAGAACAAGAACATCACTGGCATGAGATACATCATCCATTTCATACCTGGCATTGCTGCTCCACCTGGTTGGTTTTGCATGTTAATGTGTGTGTAGATGATGTTGGTAGCAGTCATCAACAAGCAGAATAAGCTCACATGGTTGCCAAAATATGTTGAAATCAATGGAATATGAGTAGTCCATGAGAAGATTGCGTCGGGAGCCGAAAGGTCGGTAGCCCAAAGGAATGATTGTCCACGCAATTCAATACATGAAGGGAAGAATGCAAACAAGGCAATGAGGATGGGCATTTGCAACAACATAGGTAGACAGCCTGAGAATGGACTTGCACCAGCTTTGCTGTAAAGTTCCATTGTTTTTTGTTGCTTAGTCATTGCATCTTCGGGTTTAGGATATTTTTCGTTGATAGCTTGGATTTCGGGTGCGAGCACACGCATCTTCGCTTGCGACATATAACTCTTGTAGGTGAATGGGAAGAGTATAATCTTAACGATGATAGTCAACAACAATATGATGATACCATAGTTAGTGATAAATCCACCGAGGAATGTGAAGATAGGAATTACAAGATAAGTGTTAACCCAACGGAAGATCCCCCAACCAAGAGGAATCAAACGAGTTAATTCGAGATCCTCTTCGGTATTAAGTTGCTCGTCATAGCTTGAAAGCAATGGGTAGAGGTTAGGTGTAAACAACATATCAAATGATGCAGGATTATCTGATTTTGTAGAGTAAGAGATGATTGCATCTTTTACATCGAGCACTTTTAGATAACCTGGTTGGTCTTTGATATCTTGAGTTGTAACCGAAGCGCGTTTAATAGAAGTTTTAGGAACCATTACGCTTGAGAAGAATTGATTTTTGAAAGAAATCCATTTAACTTCTTGCTCAAGTTCTTCGCTTTGGTCGCCGTTTTCAGTAAGGTAATCAGGACTATCGTTTAGATATTTGTAGTAGATAGTACTGTTACGTTCTTCAAATGTTTTTCCTTTCTCGTTGCGAGCCATTTTTTGGTGCCATGACATTGAAATGTCCGACATGTTAGAGGCAAAAACATTTTCGATGTTCTCTTGCACGATATCCATTTTCACAACGTAGCTTTCGCCTTTGCCGAGAGTGTAACGGATACCCCACATTGCACCACCATCAAGGTCGAGTTTCATTAACACGGAGCTGTCGTTTTCAGCTTCTGCTTTGAAGCAGAGGTCGCGAGTTTCGATATAACCAGCACCAGCAGGGAGGGAGAATGAGTAGTAATCTGTGGCTCCGTTATAAGGCACTACGTTAGTAGTGTCGCCAGTAACATAAGTGTCGTATTTTTTGAGAGTTACCTTTGCGATTTTACCACCTTCGCTTGAAATGTCTACTTTTATTACATCGTTTTCAAGAGTGAGAGTGTCGCCTTTGCCACCCATGTATTGAGCAAAGTTGCCAAATGAGTCGTAGCGATCAACTGATGAGATGAGGGCTTCAACAGCGGCTTTTGCAACAGGGCGAGGGTACTCGTCAAGGTCGTTTGCAACGATTTTCTTAATGTCAATAGTATTGTTGTTAACAGAAACAGTGCCACTGAGGGTTGTTGAGTCGCAACTAAGATTTACGTTGCCAGTTGAGAGGGCATATGTGCCATCGTTTTGAGCTTTGCCCGATGCTTTTACCATTGCCACGAGTTTGCTCACTTGGTTAGGAGTGAGGGTGTCAATGGCTGCCTCATCGTTTTGAGAGTTGTTTTGAATTGCTTCAATCTGAGCTTTTTGAGCAGCAGCAATCTCTTCTTCTGAGGGTTGATTGATATACATAAACCCAAAGATGATTGCTCCCATCAAAAGAAGCCCGAGAAGGTTGTTTTTATCCATTATAAGTTATGTAGTTATTAAATAAAATTAATTCAGATTGTCCATTATTTTTCTTCGCCGTAAGCAATCGCTGCTTTTACGAAGTCAACGATTAATGGATTAGGGCTCAATACAGTGCTTGAATATTCGGGGTGGAATTGCACACCAATATACCAGCGTTTTTCGGGCATTTCGATAACCTCAACGAGTTTAGACTCTGGGTTGATACCCACGCATTGCATGCCATTTTGTTCGAATTTTTCGAGATATTCGTTGTTAAATTCAAAGCGATGGCGGTGGCGTTCTTTGATTGTTTGTGAACCATAGATTTTTGCCACTTTAGAATTAGGGCGCAAAACGCAATCGAATGAACCAAGACGAGTAGTGCCACCCATAGTAGTAACGCTCTTTTGCTCGTCCATGAGATCGATTACTTTGTTTGCTGTAGTTGGGTCGATTTCGGTGCTGTTAGCATCAGCGATACCGAGCACATTGCGAGCAAATTCTACTGCCATACATTGCATACCAAGGCAGATACCAAGCGTAGGCACATCGTTTTCACGACACCATTTCAATGCAATGTTTTTGCCTTCTACGCCACGTTGTCCAGCGCCTGGAGCTACGATAACACCATCCATATCTTTAAGCTTGTCGGCAACATTACTTTCGTTAAGTTTTTCAGATTGAATGTATGTTACTTTGAGTTTGCGATCGTTGTAAGTTGCAGCTTGGAACAAAGATTCCTTGATAGAGATGTAGGCGTCGGGCAATTCTACATATTTACCTACGATACCAATCTTAACATCTTTTTCGGCAGATGTCATTTTGTTGAGGAATTGCATCCAAGGAGCCATATCGGGTTCGCCTTTCACCTCTACGCCAGTGAGACGCATGATGATTTCGTCGAGGTGTTGTTCTTGCATCTTCACAGGAACTTCATAGATTGAAGGCACGTCGATTGATTGAACAACAGCATCAGGGGCAACGTTACAGAACAATGCGATTTTGCGACGAACGTCGGCTGGAATGTCTTTTTCGGTGCGAAGTACAAGAACATCAGGTTGGATACCCATTTCTTGAAGTTTCTTAACCGAGTGTTGAGTTGGTTTTGTTTTGAGTTCTTTTGCAGCCGCTACATAAGGTACGTATGCAAGGTGAATGCACACACAGTTGTGACCGAGTTCCCAACGGAGTTGACGCACACTCTCAATGTAAGGCAAAGACTCAATGTCACCAACAGTACCACCAATCTCAGTGATTACGAAATCGAAGTTGCCAGTGTTGCCAAGGGCTTTCATGCGGCGTTTGATTTCGTCGGTGATATGAGGAACTACTTGTACAGTTTTGCCAAGATAGTCGCCACGACGTTCTTTTTCGATAACATGTTTATAGATACGACCAGTGGTAACGTTGTTGGCGCGAGTAGTAGTTACATTAGTGAATCGTTCGTAGTGACCAAGGTCGAGGTCGGCCTCATGTCCGTCGATGGTAACATAACATTCGCCATGCTCGTAAGGGTTGAGCGTGCCAGGATTGATGTTGATATATGGGTCAAATTTTTGAATTGTAACTCGATAACCACGAGCTTTCAAAAGATTTGCAACAGATGCGGAGATAATCCCTTTACCAAGAGATGAAACAACTCCACCAGTAACAAAGATAAATTTTGTTTCCATCGATTAATAATTTTGAGTTCTATATTAAAACGCAAAATTACAAATAAATTACGATACGATAGATATAATAATCTCAAAAAACGCACAAAAAAAACGTAAAAAAGTTGAGATTTATCGACTTATGGGGAACTTTAAACTTGGCTAGATGATTTTTTTGCTCCTAGCAAGTAATGACTAAGATGAGAACTTGTCCGAATAATATTACTAATTAGTAAACAAAAGAAAATTATAGTAATGGATATTAAAGAAGCCAAGATTAGTTGTATTAGTAACATATTGTTTGGTTCTAATATAGGCTTTAAAAATTGTAAATCAGGAATTAAAAAATAGTGAATTAGATAAATGTCAAGAGTTCTTTTCCCAATAAAAAGAATTGTACTATTAAATTTGTTTTTCTTGTTAAAAAAGTCTTGGTAATGATAAAAAGAAAAAAATATTACAAGTAATCCTGTATATCTTGCTAAGATATCGTGCACACCTTTAAATGCTAAAGGATAGGATTGCTCAAATTTTGGGTTAAAATATAATATGAGGCTAATAATAAATAAAATAATTACCCCCCCCTAAATGTATGATTATTAATCGCTTTAAAAAAATGGCTACTGTATTTTTTGCATAAAATACCAAATGTAAAAAATTGGAAATATTTAACTAGATTTTCAAGGCAAAAGAAATTCCATGCCCAATTTTCTTGACGAAAAAACACTAGAATAGTAATGCCCAAAATGGATAGACCAATTAAGATTAAATCACAAATTTTTGAGGATGTACAATTGCTTATTAAAGAAACACTATAATAGATGAAAAACATCTCAAACAAAACAATTGTAAACCAAAATCCTCCGAATCCAAATTTTGTTAAAGATATTATTGGATTCTGATTCTGGCATATAAGAAAAATAGTCGCAAAAAAAACAGTAGGGACTATTTGTGCTAAAATTTTTTTTCGAATACTATTACAGTAGAATTTAAAATTCCAATATTGAATTGCTTTGTAAGAGAAGATTCCTGCAACAAAGAAAAATAAAGGCATGCGAAAAGTTAGGAAAATAGACCCAATTATGCTGTCGTATCCACCTAAATTGAAAGAGTATAACATTACGTGCCCGAAAACAACAAGGAACATAGTAAAGCCACGTAGGGCATCAATATAATTGATGCGATTACTTTGAATTGTCTTGTCCATTTTTTTACAAATGTTGTTTTTAGTAATGGTTGGGATTGTTGATTATTTCACGAGTGTCATACCACGTTTGATGGCGTCTTCGTTCATCGGAATGAGGTGGTGGTGACGTTCGGGAAGAGTTTTTTTTAATCCTTTAATCACGCTTTCCACTGGGAGCAAGTTTTTGATTTTGAGCAAAGCTCCGAGCACTATCATATTGTAGGCTTTGGCATTTTCCATTTCAAATGTAGCCTCCATTGCATCAATGCGATAGATATTGATATCGGTGCGAGTTGGTGCTTTGTGAATGCCGTAAGAGTCGTAGATGAGAGTTCCACCAGGTTTTACTTTGCTCTCAAATTTGTCGAGACTTTGTTGATTGAGAATCACTGCAGTGTCGTAATCGTCGAGCATTGGCGAACTGATTTCGCTATCGCTAAGAATTACAGTAACGTTAGCAGTTCCGCCACGTTGTTCAGGGCCATAAGATGGCATCCATGTTACTTCGAGGTTGTCCATAAGGGCGGCATAGGCGAGGATTTTGCCCATTGAAAGCACGCCTTGTCCACCAAATCCGGCTATGATTAGTTCTTCTTTCATTTTACTGTATTTTTGATGTCGCCCAATGGGTATTTCTTAAACATGTTTTCTTCCATCCACTTGTTTGATTGAGCAGGAGTCATTTTCCAGCCTGAGTTACATGTGCTCACGATTTCAACCAAAGAGGTGCCGAGTCCATTCATTGAGTTTTCAAATGCTTGACGAATGGCCGCTTTGGTTTTGCGTACAGCAACTGGAGTGTGAACTGCTTGGCGAGTTACATAGCAAGTGCCGTCGAGTTGTGCCAAGAGTGGAGAAATTGCAAGAGGGTATCCGTTGAGGTCAACGCTACGACCATAAGGGGTAGTCGATGTTTTCATTCCCTCAAGAGTTGTAGGTGCCATTTGTCCACCTGTCATGCCATAAATACCATTGTTAATGAATATGATAGCGATGTTTTCGCCACGATTGGCTGCGTGGATCGTTTCGCAAGTGCCTATTGCAGAGAGGTCACCGTCGCCCTGATAGGTAAATACAAGATTCTCGGGATTAAGACGTTTTACGCCAGTTGCTACTGCTGGAGCGCGACCATGTGCAGCTTCCACCCAGTCGATGTCGACATAATTGTAAGCAAACACGGCACAACCTACGGGAGCAATTCCTACTGTTTTGTCTTCCATACCCATCTCTTCGATGACTTCGGCAATGAGTTTGTGAACCACGCCATGGCTACAACCTGGGCAGTAGTGCATGTGGTTGTCGTTGAGCAAGCGAGGCTTTGCGTAAACGAGATTTTCGGGTTTGATTATATCGTTGATATTCATAATCGTAATTATTTTTTTGCGTCGGGGAAATATTTAAAGAAAGCATCAGATATTTCTCCTAAGTTGGGGACGATACCTCCAAGGCGACCAAAGTGATATGTTGGTACTCGGCATTGTGATGCAAGTTTAACATCTTCAATCATTTGTCCAGCGTTGAGTTCAACAACTAACATGCCTTTAACTTTTTGAGATAGACGGTCGAATACTTCGGCAGGGAATGGCCAAAGAGTGATTGGTCGCACAAGACCTACTTTGATACCTTGCGCACGCATATCGTCGATAACTTTTTGGCAGATACGAGCCATTGAACCGAATGCAACGAATAGGTATTCGGCATCGTCGGTGAGATATTCTTCGTATCGTTGTTCATTTTGCTCAATGAGGCGATATGTGCTTTGGAAGCGATTGTTGTTTTCTTCCATTTTCGCAGTATCGAGTTCGAGCGATGTAACCACGTTTTGCTTGCGAGAAGCAAGTTTGCCAGTAACAGCCCAAGGACATTGTTCGGCAATTTGTTCTTTAGTGCGACGAGGGCGAGCAGGAGGGAGAACAACTTTCTCCATCATTTGTCCCACGATGCCATCGGCAAGAATCATTGCTGGAGTGCGATATTTGAATGCAAGATCAAAACCGAGATATACGAAGTCGGCCATTTCTTGCACTGTTTTAGGGGCTAATACGATGAGATGATAGTCGCCATGTCCGCCACCTTTTGTTGCTTGGAAATAGTCGGCTTGAGAGGGGTGAATAGTGCCAAGACCAGGGCCTCCACGCATCACATTGACAATTAGTGCAGGGAGTTCTGATGCTGCAAGATATGAAACGCCCTCTTGTTTGAGACTGATGCCAGGGCTTGATGATGAGGTCATTACGGCTTTGCCACTTGCTGCACCTCCATATACCATGTTGATAGCAGCAACTTCACTTTCGGCTTGAAGAACTACCATGCCAGTTGTATCCCAAGGCATTTCGGCTTCGAGGGTTTCGAGAATTTCAGATTGGGGGGTGATAGGGTAACCAAAGTATCCATCAACACCATATCTTATTGCGGCAAGGGCTATCGCCTCATTCCCTTTTAATAGTTTTACTTCTTCGTTCATAATTGTAAATGATGCTAAACAGTGAAACTGTGGTTTAATCGTTTACTTTAATACGATACACTTCAATACAGCCATCGGGGCAAACTGTGGCACATGCAGCACAACCGATGCATGCTTCGGGGTTTGTCATAAAGGCAAAATGATAGCCTCGATTGTTAACCTCTTTGGGTTGAAGTAGTAACACATCTTTTGGACAAGCAACTACGCAAAGATCACAACCTTTGCATCGCTCTTTATCGACAGTTACTGCTCCTAATATTTTAGCCATAATAGAAAAAATATTCGTTTAGATTTTAGTTTTATTCTGCAAAATTAGCAAAAAAGTTTTAGATTACATAGTGTTTTATACAACCATTAACTAATGGCACATTGGTGTTGAAAATGTGCCATATTGTGCTTATGATTTGCTTTATGCATAATAATGTAGTATCTTTGTAGTTGATATGGTTTCGATTGTCATTCCTGTATATAATCTTGAAACACTTATCAAACGCAGTGTTGATAGTGTTAAGGCGCAGACTATTTCTGATTGGGAGTTGATTATGGTCAACGACGGGTCGGGCGATAGTTCGGGCAAGGTGTGTGATGCTATTGCCAATACCGATCCTCGCATTCATGTGCTCCATGGTAAAAATGCAGGCGCAGGTGCTGCGCGCAAACTTGGTGTAGCGAAGGCGAAAGGGGAATGGGTATTAATGCTTGATGGCGATGATGTATTGCCCCCAACAGCATTAGAACAGTTTTTGTCGAAAGTGACTGATGATGTGGATATTATAGTAGGATCGGTGCGTCGATGTACCGAAAAGGGTAATTATCCACACCTCATGGAGCAGTCGCGCACTCTCACTGGGAAAGAGTACATAAAGACATTACTTAATTACGAAACGAGTGTAGGTCCATGGGCAAAACTCATGCGTCGCTCATTGTTTTTGAATGGTCAATGGATTCCTCACCGTCGCATCACTCACTTTGAGGATTTGTTGATGCTTGTGTCGGTAGCAGGAGAGGCTCGCAAGGTAGTGATTGATAATGACTTAAAAGTGTATGATTTGATATATCGTCCAGAGGGAGTGAGTCATAACATGACGATGACTTTTGAGGGGTGGTATAGAATGTTTAACGGCATATCACGATTTGCCGATGAAGAGACTGCTCTACTCTTTAAGTTGCATCGATTGTATGATGGGTGTATCACAAACGGGGTAGAGTTTGACTATTCAAATCCTGAAATACAATGCATCGTAAAAGATGCACAACGATATAAATTGCGTGGTCATGACCGATTGATTTATTACATGTTGCATAGCAAACGTTTGCGTCGCTATGTGGCAAAACGTCACAAAGATGTGCGTCCTGTGTCGGGAGCAGTGAAGGTGAGTGTGGTAATGTCGGCTTATAATGAGGCAAAATCTATTGAGAAGGCTATGCGCTCGGTGTTACAACAAACATTCCGTAATATTGAGTTAATTGTTGTTGATGATGCTTCAACCGATGATACAATTGAGGTTATACGCACAATTGCAGCCGTAGATGGTCGTGTTAAAATTATTCGCCACGAAGAGAATTTAGGATTGAGTGCTACACGTCGTTCGGGTTGGGAAAATGCAGTGGGCGACTATGTGCAGTTTATGGATGGAAGCGATACGCTTAACCCAATGGCAATCGAACACATGTATAGCAAAGCCAAAATGAGTGGCGCAGAGATTGTTGTGATGGGTTCGCAACGCTCAAGTCGTTTATTGGGCGTAAAAATCCCATATTTTATACCTTCAAGAGTGCTTAAACACTCGGCAGTGTTGACACAAGAGTTGATACCGATGATTCTTGGTCGCCATGGATTTTCATATAGCCTTGTTGATAAATTATTCCTTAGAGATGTGCTTACGCAGGTTAATCCACTTGCAGAAAGCATATTCCACGGTGAAGACTTGCTCACTACGGTGCGTATTTTTAATCATAAATTTGAGATTGCACACACCGATTATATGGGGTATAATTGGAAAATGGGTGGACGCTCTACATCGCTTAAACATGACCAACAATGGGAGGAGGATAAAAATCTCTATGATTTGAGTATAAGTTTGCTCAACGAATTGAATATTAACACAGCGGAAAATGCTAAGGCTGTAGCGAATGGATTGACCGAAAGTTTCTTGAGTAATATTGCTCAATATCTTGCTAATCCGTTTTGTTCGCGTGAGAAATTGAAGAAATGGCTAGGCGAACAGTTAAACGATTCGATATGGGCTGTTGTTCTCCCTGAGTTAAATGAAGAGGATTATGTCAATATACGCAACAAAAATGTTGACGAATTGATATTACAATGTTACAAAAAATATAAAGCATCACGCTTGTTCTATACAGCGATGTTGTTTATGAGATATATTTGATTTAGATGAATAAGCAACGATTGTTATTAGTTATAAATCCTATATCGGGCACTTCAAAGAAAGAGGGGTTGTCGGAATTGGTGTCTCAGCGATTATCCGCATCATTGGGCATGTCGGTTGATGTGAGGATAACTGGTGGCAAAGGTGATGCACAACGATTTGCTCAAGAGGCTGTAGAGCAAGGTTACTATGGAGTTATTGCTGCAGGTGGCGATGGTACAGTCAATGAGGTTGCAAGGGCGTTGTGTAATAGTGATGTGGCATTTGGGGTTATCCCATTAGGCTCGGGAAATGGGCTTGCGCGTCATCTTGAGATACCTGTTGATGTGAATTTGTCAATCGATGTTATTGCTGAAAACAATGTGATAGCATGTGACTACGCTACGGTTAATGATCAACCTTTCTTCTGCACCTTCGGAATGGGATTTGATGCAGCTGTGAGTGATCGTTTTGCCAAGCAAAAGAAACGTGGCAAATTCATGTATGTTAAGAGTGCAATAGAGGAATATATCAAATATCGTCCTCAAGAGTATACAATTCGTGCCAATGGCCAAGAGTTTACTCATAAAGCATTTCTTGTGGCATGTTGTAATGCTTCGCAATATGGAAATAATGCATATATTGCACCTGCGGCGAATATGTCGGACGGGTTACTTGATATTATTATAGTGCATGCTGGTTCTCCAATTACTACTGCGAAGATGGGGGTTGACCTTTTTACAGGTTATATAAATAAAAGCACTCTCATTCAATCGTTTCAGGCTCGTGATGTCGTGATATATCGCAAAGATGAGGGCTCGGCACATGTTGATGGAGATCCAGTTACAATGGGTAGAGTTTTAGATGTAAGATGCCATCATAAACAACTCAAAATATTTGTACCAACTACTCGCAAAGAGCAAATTAAGCCTATAATAACACCGATTGATAGCATATTGAGTGATTTGAGTATCACGGTGTCAAATTTGTCGCAAAAGAAAAATAAGCGAGTGCGACCATTTTACACTATCGCCGAAAGTTTCTTGAATAATGCTCGTGAAGGGGTTGAAAATGTGCCTATGTTGAGAAAAGGAAAAGTAAAACCACTCATTGCTCCAGCAAAAAACTTCT
Source organism: Muribaculaceae bacterium (assembly GCA_017559355.1). GTDB lineage: Bacteria > Bacteroidota > Bacteroidia > Bacteroidales > Muribaculaceae > RGIG4079. The sequence goes on along the minus strand of JAFYSL010000078.1, from coordinate 20,316 downwards.
TTAAGGATGTGCGAACTACGCTATTCGGTCCAGTTAAGCGTAAGAAAAAATGAAGCAAAAACAAATAATTGAAAATATAAAGCAACGTCACGGCATTGAGCAACTCAATGAGATGCAAATGCAAGTGGCTAGCACAAATGCGTCGCAAATATTGCTATTGTCGCCCACTGGTAGTGGTAAGACAATTGCGTTTGCTATTCCATTATTGCGTGCACTTACTGCACCACGAGGCAAGGTGCAGGCGGTGGTTATTGCACCAGCACGCGAACTTGTGATGCAGATTGCTGATGTGATTCGTCCCATTGCTACTGGATATAAAACGGTGGCATGTTATGGCGGACACTCTATGCTCGATGAGTCGCGCTCATTGACATCAAGTGTTCCCGATATCATTGTTGCTACACCTGGTCGTTTACTAGACCATCTTAATCGTGGCAATGTAGATTTAACAGGAGTGAATGCGCTTGTGCTTGATGAGTATGACAAAGCATTAGATTTGGGATTTCATGAGGAGATGCGCAAGGTGGTGCGACCTATGCGTTCGCTATCGTTAACAATCCTCACCTCGGCAACACAATTGGCAGAGATGCCTACTTTTGTGAAATTCCAATCGCCTGTGACGCTCGATTTTACCGATAAAACTGAGGCTCCAAGACATCGAATGCAAGTGGTAAATGTGGTAAGTCCAGTAAGAGATAAATTGCAATCAGCACTCGATTTGCTTTGTTCATTACCAAATGGCAAGGTTATCGTATTTGTAAATCATCGTGAGAGTGCTACTCGAGTATATGATTTCTTGCGTCAAAATCGTCTGCCAGTGGGACTCTATCATGGTGGACTTGAGCAGATTGATCGCGAAAAAGCAATTGACCTATTAAATAATGGCACTACGCCTATTCTCGTGTCGACCGACCTCGCTTCGCGTGGATTGGATATTGATCATGTGCAAGCAGTAGTACATTATCACATGCCACCGCAACCCGAGAGCTGGACTCATCGCAATGGTCGTACGGCTCGTATGGGAGCTGAAGGTATGATTTATGTAATCACTGCCGAGGGGGAAAATATTCCCGAATATATTGATTTTGACCGAGATTATGTGCCTACGGGCGAAAAGAATGATAATCCTATAAAATCAGATGTAGCAACATTGCATTTCAACGCTGGAAAAAAAGAGAAGATTTCACGTGGCGATGTAGTAGGCTTTATGATTAACAAAGGGGGATTAGAGTCGGCGCAAGTGGGCAAAATCGTGGTTAAAGACCATTGTGTGCTTGTTGCGGTGCCTCGTAATCGTGCTGATGAGGTGTTGCAAGCATTAACTCCTCATAAAATAAAGAATAAGCGAGTAAGAATCACAAAAGTCAAAGTATAATGACGTTTTTGAGAAACATACTAACAATAGTTTTATCAGCAATATTCCTTGTTGCGTGCAATAGTGGTAGCACAACATCGAGGGAGGTTGTTGGAGATACATTGACTACACATGCCAAATTGCTCACTATTGTAGATTGTGGAGGCTATACTCTTGTTGATGTTCAAAATCCATGGAAAGAGGGCGCTTTGCTAAAACGCTATGCATTGGTGCATCGTGATAGTGTGAAGCCTGAGGGATTGACGACTGAAATAGAGGTGGTGAGAGTCCCTATAAATTCGGCGTTGGTGTATTCGTCGGTACATGCAGGTGCATTCAATGAACTGGGAAGGGTAGATGCAGTAACTGGTATTGTAGATGCCGAATATTATAAAATCTCTCAAATTGTAGAGGGGGTAAGGAATGGAACAGTTGTAGATGCTGGGAATTCAATGGCGCCAACAATTGAGAAAATCGTAGAATTATCTCCTGATGTGATACTAACCTCTCCATTTCAAAATGCTGGACATGGCGCAATTGAAAAACTTGGAATTACTATCATAGAGTGTGCCGATTATATGGAAACAACACCTCTTGGCCGTGCTGAGTGGATAAAGTTTTTTGGATTTTTATTGTGTAAAGAGAAGGAGGCAAATGCTATATATGAAGATGTTGTAAATAGTTATAGCAACCTTTGTGCAAAGGTGAAAGAGGTAGAGAATAGACCTACAGTAATAAGTGAAATGCTTATAGATGGAGTGTGGTTCTTGCCTGGAGGTGGTAGTTATATGGCTCAAATGTATGCCGATGCTGGTGCTGCGTATCCATGGAGTGAAGATTCTTCTACAGGGTCGCTACAACTCGATTTTGCCACCGTATATGATAAAGCATATAACGCCGATTTTTGGATTATAAAAAGTCACGAGCCCAATTTTACTCTTGCTAATCTTGAGTCAAAATATCCTTTGAATAAGAAATTTGAAGCATTCTCAAAGGGTGGGGTGTATGTGATAAAAACAGTGGAAACCTCATTCTTTGAAGATTTCCCATTTCACCCCGAAAAATTATTAAAAGAGTATATTCAATTGTTCCATCCCGAGATATTTGATGGCGAACAAGTGTTTAAGTACCTTCAACAAGTAAAATAGATTTAATATTCAACAGAACTGATAAATGGCAAAATATTCTAAAGCTTTTTGGACTGCAAATACGGCAGAAATGTTGGAACGCATGGCATATTACGCTGTGTTTATTGTGATTACATTTTATCTTTCAAATACATTAGGATTTTCTGATATTGAAGCTGGCCTTATTTCGGGACTTTTCTCGGGAGGGTTGTATCTTTTGCCTCTTTTTACGGGAGCATTTGCCGATAAGGTTGGTTATCGCAAGTCAATTATTATTGCATTTTCATTGCTATCGGTAGGTTATTTGCTCCAAGGACTCTTGCCGATAATGCTTGAAAGTGGGGGATTAGTGCAATATGGCGAAACTACGACATACACAGGACTTGTTGAAAGTTGGGAACGATATCTAATTATCCCCATTCTCATAATATTGATGATTGGAGGATCTTTTATAAAGTCAATTATATCGGCTTCGGTAGCAAGAGAAACTACCTCTGAAACACGAGCTAAAGGCTATTCAATATTCTATATGTTGGTCAATATTGGTTCGTTTACGGGAAAAAGTGTGATTGATCCATTACGTTCGTTAATAGGAGATTCGGCATATATTTATATAAACTTTTTCTCGGCAACATTATGCGTTATCGCTTTTGTGGCAATATTGCTATTCTATCATTCGGCAAACCATTCGGGAGAGGGGAAAAGTATAAAAGAGGTGATGCATGGATTGGTAAAAGTATTTTCAAATGGGCGATTGCTGTTTTTGATACTTATTGTTACAGGATTTTGGATTGTGCAACAACAGTTGTATGCTACAATGCCTAAATATATAATTCGTCTTGCTGGCGAAACTGCACGACCAGGTTGGATTGCAAATGTAAATCCATTTGTTGTAGTGGTGTGTGTGAATTTTGTTACTCAATTTATGGCGCGTCGCAAGGCGTTGACATCAATTATCATAGGTATGTTCTTAATACCACTTTCGGCAATGGTAATGGCAACTGGTAATATGTTTAGTGGCGAAATATTGGGAATGCACCCTATTACATTGATGATGATTGTGGGTATTGCATTTCAAGCACTTGCCGAATGTTTTATTTCACCTCGATATCTTGAATATTTCTCTCATCAAGCTCCCAAAGGTGAAGAGGGATTATATTTAGGATTTAGCCATTTAGACTCGTTCCTTTCATCAATTTTAGGTTTTGGACTTTCGGGTATTTTGCTCTCAAAATATTGTCCCGACCCAAATGGTTTTGAAAGTGTTGAGGCGTGGCAAGCAGCCTCGGCCAATGCTCATTATATTTGGTATTGGTTTGCTGCAATCGGTTTGATTTCGGCTTTCGCATTAATAATATATGCTCGAGTAAATAAAGAAAAAAATTAGAAAAAATGAAAGCGACATCTCATCGTTCCACAATCACCCTAATAGCGTTATCTCTGCTTGTGGTAGTGTTGTTGCCATTGAATTTGGTCTATGGCTCAATTGACATACCATTTGGAGAGGTGGTAAATGCAATCTTTGGTGGCGAGGTGTCAAAGCCCACATGGGAAACGATTGTCGTTGAAACTCGCTTGCCTATGGCATTGACTGCAACGCTTGCTGGCGCAGCACTTGCCGTAGCAGGGTTATTGTTGCAAACAACTTTTGATAACCCTCTTGCAGGTCCATCAATCTTGGGCGTTTCAACAGGTTCTAGTCTTGGTGTGGCAATCGTGATGCTCGCAATGGGTGGAGTGGTGAGCGAGGCAATTAGTTCCTATTTGGGTATTCTGCTTGGAGCAATTGTTGGCGCTGCTGTAGTGATGCTAATACTATTGTTCTTCTCATCTATAGTGAAATCAACGGCAATGCTACTTATTATAGGTATAATGGTGGGATATCTCACCTCGTCGGCGATATCGTTGCTCAACTTTTTCTCTACACAAGAGGGCGTTCACTCGTTTGTGATATGGGGTATGGGTAACTTTTCGGGCGTAACACTCGATCGATTGCCTCTGTTTGCAATATTGATATTGATATCATTATTGTTGTCGTTTATGCTTGTCAAACCACTTAATGCGCTACTTTTGGGTGCTCGCTATGCCGAAAATCTTGGGGTGAGTATAAAGGCAACTCGCAACAAGTTGTTATTGCTCTCGGGTGTTCTTACTGCTGTGGTTACGGCATTTTGTGGTCCAATAGGATTTCTTGGATTAATTGTGCCACATATCGCACGATTGGCATTGCGTTCCTCTAATCACACTGTTTTGTTGCCTGCTACGGCTCTTGCTGGTGCAGTAATCGCGCTTTTGTGTAATCTCATAAGTGTGTTGCCTGCATCGTGGGGTGTGATTCCTATAAATGCAATTACTCCAGTGATAGGTGTGCCTATCATTATATATATTATTGTTAATCGCAAAAAGATTCTTTATTTCAACTAATGGCTCAAGCAATGTTATCAACAATCGACCTCACGGTAGGGTATCGCAATGGCAAGCGTGTAACTGAGGTGTTAAAGCATCTCAATGTGTCGCTGTATGCTGGTGAATTGGTGTGCTTGCTTGGTGCAAATGGTATCGGAAAATCAACACTATTACGCACCATTTCGGGTGTTCAATCGGCATTGAGTGGCGTAGTAGAGATAAATGGTCGCGATTTAACTGCATATTCATCTAAAGAGTTGTCGAAACTTATAGGTATTGTTTATACCGACCGCACACTTGCTGGAGCATTAACTGTTGAGGAGCTTGTATCGCTCGGCCGTCAACCTTATACAGGGTTCTTTGGTCGTCTTGATGAAGGGGATTGCAAGGTGGTAAGAGATGCAGTCGAGGCAGTGGGAATGAGCCATAAATTGCACGATTATGTTGCAACTCTCTCTGATGGTGAGCGACAAAAGGCAATGATAGCACGAGCATTGGCGCAAGAAACGCCAATTATAATTCTCGATGAGCCTACTGCATTTCTTGATGTAGCATCGCGCATCGAAACCATGCAACTACTTCGCCAATTGGCACAGTCGCAGCAAAAGGCTATATTGCTATCAACTCACGATGTGGGATTGTCATTGCCATTAACCGACCGCCTTTGGCTCGTAACAAATGATGCAACGGTAATAGAGGGAACAACAAGTGAATTTGTCGAAAACGGAGTTCTCAACAATCTATTCCCCAATCGCAATATTGCCTTCGATTCGGAGGTAATGGACTTCCGTCCAAAGAATAACTAAATTAGAATTTTTGCATATCAACGAGGCGTTTGTAGTAGCCGTTGAGTGCGAGGAGTTCGTCGTGGGTGCCACGTTCAACGATGCGACCTTCGTGCATTACGCATATCATGTCGGCATTTTTGATTGTTGACAATCGGTGTGCGATAACAAGTGTTGTGCGATCTTTCATTAAATGATCGAGGGCTTGTTGTACGAGTTTTTCGCTTTCAGAGTCGAGTGCTGAAGTTGCTTCGTCGAGAATCAAAATAGGAGGATTCTTGAGGATTGCACGAGCAATAGAGATACGTTGGCGTTGTCCTCCTGAAAGTTTACAACCACGATCGCCGATATTGGTTTCGTATCCCCCTTCGGTTTCCATGATGAAGTCGTGGGCATTTGCGATGCGTGCAGCTTCGATGACTTGCTCCATTGTGGCATTTTTTACGCCAAATGTGATGTTGTTGTAGAAGGTGTCGTTAAACAAAATCGCCTCTTGGTTTACATTGCCCATAGTGGCGCGAAGATCAACGACTTTGAGGTCTTTAATATTGATGCCGTCGACGAGGATTTCGCCACTATCAACATCGTAGAAACGTGGAAGAAGGTCGGCCATTGTTGATTTGCCCGAACCTGATTGTCCTACTAATGCTACGGTTGCGCCTGCAGGAATGTCGAGGTCGACGTTGTGAATTACAGGGGCGCTACCATAACTAAATGTTACACCTTTATATTTGATATTGCCTTTGAAATCGTTGATTGCTTTTGGCGATTCGGGGTCTTTAATAGGGTTTTCACTACCTAAGATTTTGTCTACACGTTCCATTGATGCAAGACCTTTTTGTATTGCATACATCGCTTTTGAGAGGTCTTTTGCAGGGTTAATGATGCTGTAGAAAATTACCATATAGTAGATGAATCCAGCGGCATTGATGTCGGAATATCCACCGAGAATCAATGTTCCACCAAACCACAATACAATCGCAATAGCAGTTGTGCCTAATAGTTCGCTCATGGGGTGAGCCAATGATTGACGGCGAGACACACTCTTTGATATGTTGTAGAATTTTTGAGTACCACTATGGAAACGATTTTTTACTTTATCTTCGGCATTAAAAGCCTTGATGATGCGAAGTCCGCTAAGGGTTTCTTCAAGGTATGACATGATAAGCCCTACTTGGTTTTGACCTTCGAGCGATTTGCGTTTGAGTCGTTTACCCACGGTGCCCATGATGTAACCGGCGATGGGGAGGAGGATAAGTACAAATAGCGTTAATTGCCATGATACAGTAATCATCATCACCAAGCACACGATAATCATTACTGGGTTTTTGAACATCATGTCGAGCGATGCCATGATTGAACCTTCTACCTCGGTCACATCACCACTCATGCGGGCAATCACGTCACCTTTGCGTTCAGAAGTGAAGAATGCGATGGGAAGAGATACGATTTTGTCGTACACGCAATTACGAAGGTCGCGCACAATGCCAGCACGCAAAGGAATGATGAAATATGAACTGAGATATGTAGCGCCAGTTTTGAGTAGAGTCATAAAGACTAATGCTACAGCCAACATGGCGAGAGTGAACGATGGCCCATGTTGTGCCAAAATCTCTTGAGTATAGTAATAGAAATTGTTTACTATAACATCTTTTGCACTACCTTCGCTCCAAGGTATAAAGGTGTAAACTTCTTGTTTGATTTCAAAAAGCATTTCCAAAATAGGAACGATGATTGCAAACGAGAAAAGGGTCAAGAATGCTGCTAAAATATTGAAAATAATATTTAGCGCTACATACTTTTTATATGGCGCAACAAAGCGTTTTAGTATCAATAAAAAATCTTTCATGCCACAAAGTTAAGTTTTTTTCTGGTATTTTAATGAAACAATTGGTATAAACGGGTATTAAATAGGAATTTATTGAAAATTAAGTGCTAAATTTTGGTAAATAGTTGCAGCGATAACAAATAAATTAATTAAATTTGCATTGTTATATTGTCCAACTATGGATTATTGAAAAATTAATTATATAAATCGATTTATAAATAATAGAATTATGTCAAAAGTTACAGTTGTAGGCGCTGGTAATGTAGGCGCAACTTGTGCAAATGTATTGGTAACAACAGGTGTTGCTGATGAAGTAGTTTTGATCGACATCAAAGAAGGTCTTTCAGAAGGTAAATCAATGGATATCATGCAAACTGCAAATATCCTTAACCTTAACACTCGTCTCACTGGTGTTACTAACGATTATGAAAAAACTGCTGGTAGCGATGTAGTTGTTATCACTTCAGGTATTCCTCGTAAACCAGGTATGACTCGTGAAGAGCTTATCGGTGTTAACGCTGGTATCGTAAAATCAGTTACTGACAACGTATTGAAATACTCTCCAGATGCAGTAATCGTGTGCGTATCTAACCCAATGGATACAATGACTTACCTCATCCACAAAACAAGCGGTCTTCCTAAAAACCGTATCATCGGTATGGGTGGTGCTCTTGATAGCGCTCGTTTCAAATTCTATTTGAGCCAAGCTCTCAACGCTAACCCTAACGAAATCGAAGGTATGGTAATCGGTGGTCACGGTGATACTACTATGATTCCTTTGACTCGCTTTGCTGCTTATCGTGGTGTTCCTGCTTCTTCACTTCTCGAAGCTGAAACTCTCGCTAAGGTTGCTGCTGATACAATGGTAGGTGGTGCTACTTTGACAGGTCTTCTTGGTACTTCAGCTTGGTATGCTCCAGGTGCTGCTGCTGCTCAAGTTGCTGCTGCTGTTATCCACGACCAAAAGAAACTTATCCCTTGTAGCGCAATGCTCGAAGGCGAATATGGCGAAAGCGACATCTGTATCGGTGTTCCTTGTATCCTCGGTAAAGGTGGTATCGAAAAAATCGTTGAATTCGAACTCAACGACGAAGAAAAAGCACTCTTCAAGAAAAGTGCTGACGCTGTTCGCAACACTAACGCTGCTCTCGCATAATAAGTTAGCAAGTTAAGTAACAACAAATATTATGGAGCATACTTGTTGCAAGCAACTTGTGTGCTCCATTTTTATAATAGTTATTCATTATGAAGGAGATTAATCCTATTGAAATTACCGACAATTTTATCAAACTCATTTCGAGCGATTGGATGCTAATCACTGCTGGAGATGAGGAAAAGTATAATATGATGACTGCTAGTTGGGGCGGTGTAGGTGAATTGTGGGGAAAATATGTGGTTACTGCATATGTGCGTCCCGAAAGATATACCGATGAGTTTATTGCTCGCACACATCGCTTTACCTTATCATTCTTTGGTGCCGGCATGAAAAAGATGCTCGGAGTGATGGGGAAGGAGAGTGGTCGCAACTACGATAAAATGAATTATGAAGGATTGACCTCAAAGGTGCTCCCATCGGGGCAAATTGCATTTGATGAAGCGCGATTGGTGCTTGATTGTAAAGTGCTATATGTTGAAGCATTGAAGGCTGAGAATTTCCTCGATAAAGAATCGTTGGCAAAATGGTATAACGATGGACCTGGCGGATCATTACACAATATCTATGTAGCAGAGATTGTGGGTGCATGGATTAATGAATAATCTTAAAAAGGAATAAAGATAATTATGAAAAAGATTAAATTTTTATTTGTAAGTGCATTGGCTGTTATGGCAGTGTCATGTGCGTCAAGTAGTGCCGAAAAAGATGCTGCTGATTCTACAGCAACAAGTGGTGAGGCTACAGAAGTTGTTGCTACTGCTGAAGGTGAAGCGACAACAGAAGTTCCTGCAACCGAAGCTGTAATCACTTATGAAGGTGGTAATATTTATGATGTGCCTGCTGGTGCTGTTGTTACTCCAGCAACAGTGCAAGCAACTGAACATACTACAGTAATCGAATTTGGTGCAGTGTGGTGTGGTCCTTGTAAACAAGCAAAACCTGTTGTGGAAAATCTCGCTGGTAAGTATAAAGGCAAAGCAGAATTCCTTTATGTGGATATTGACAATTGTTCTGGAATTGCAAAAGAATTTGGGGTAGGTCAAGCAATCCCTGTAGTAGTTGTGGTAAAGTCTGATGGTACTTTTGAAAAAGTAGAAGGACTTGAAGTAATCAAATCTCAATTAGACGGCAAAATCGCTGATGCTTTGAAAAAATAGATTTGTAGGAATATATAAACTATAAGGGCAAGAGTCACAATTAAGATGTGGCTCTTGTTTTTTTGAAGAATTAAGGGGGGATTATAGCAAATTGCTATAAATTTGGTTAAAAAAGGTGGTTAACTTAAAAAAATGGTGTATATTTGCACCCTCAATGCGGTAATAGCTCAGTTGGTAGAGCATCAGCTTCCCAAGCTGAGGGTCGCGAGTTCGAGCCTCGTTTACCGCTCTTCCGTAAGACAGAACTAATATAAAACAAAGAAAGCCTCTCACTGTTGAAGTGCGAGGCTTTCGACTTTTATAGGGTTATAATACTTCCTATATATTAATGTGTGTGGTTGTGCTCATGTTCATGTTCGTTGCATCCATGATTGTGTCCCTCGTGGTTATGAGGAGCAGCGCAAGGTGTCTCGCCAATTTTGATTGCAGTGATAGAGTCGTGAGCAGCTTCGCCATGGTGATGGTGCTCAATGAAAATTGAAACAGTGTCACCCTTTTGCCATGCAGCAATTTTATCTTGGTTTGAGGTTGTGTAGTCAAATTCTTTAGTTTCACCGCAAGGGATTGTGGTGATTGAGATTTTGCCTGAAGTGTAATCACCCTCTTGAGCAACGCCCACAACAACTATGCCATGGTTGTGATTGTGGCCTTCGTGGTTATGGTTGTGTTCGGTGCAAGTAGTGCTATCGTGAGCATCTTCAACCGAAGCTTTGCTGCCGGTTGAAGAGCATGATGCGATAGATATTGCGATTGCTACAAAGCCTAATGCTTTAATTGCTTTCATCTAATCTTATTTTATGATGTTAGAGATGTTGAAGTTGGTAAACTCTACGTCTTTAACCGCTTTTTTAGCGAGAGAGCTATCAAGCTTGATTGCTTGACGAAGATTGCTTTCGAGCATCTTTTCGTTGTTAGTGCGAGCGCCAAGTACGGCCATCAAGTAGTAAGTTGTAGCATCTGGGTTTTCGATAGCAGCTAGAGTGCGTTTAGCTTTGCTGTAGTCTTTAGATACGATTTGTGCAAGAGCAGCATTGTTTGTTTTGCTATCAGCAAATGCTTTTACAGCAGCATTGTTGTCACCCATCTTGAGGTAGTAAACACCGAGAGCTTCTTTTACTTCGTCGATACTACCAGCTTCCCCAAGTTGTTCGTTTGCTTTGCTGTAATCACCTTCGAGCATTGAGATAAGACCGAGGTTCATGCTTGATTCGCCGTTAGATTGGAGGCTTGCTGATTTTTTGAAGTTAGCAGAAGCCGATGTGTAGTCTCCCGCGATGAATTGGCAAGCGCCAAGGTTGTTAAATGCGCGATAGTCGTTGCTGTAGATGTTAGCAGTAGTTTGGTAGATTTCTGCTTTTTCATCGTTGTTGTCGGTAAGAGTAGCGCAGTAAAGCAATTCGTCAACAGAGAGTGATTTAGGGTTGTTTTCGAATGCTTCTTTGATTTCAGCATCGCTCTTGCCGATTACATCGATTGATGCAGTGAGGCGAGAATAGCGAAGTTGAGGAAGAATTTCGTCGGTAAGTTGATCAAAGATTGAAGAAAGGTTGCGGATTTCTTGTTCACGCACTTCAGGATCTTTGTACATTGAAAGAACACTGAGAATAAGTTCTTTGTCTTGGATATTGCTTTCAGCAACGAGTTTTTGAAACCCTTCCCAGTCTTGTGCTGTGAATTGAGCAGTTAATTCTCCGAAATTAGCAATTTTCTCATTTTTGAGGTGCTTTTCGAGGTAAGCGCTTGTGTTCTTTTCACGTTTAGAAGCAAGTTTTTCGTTGAACTCAACACCACCTTCAGGAGAAGCGTAAGAAGAGATGTTGATTTCTTTGATTTGACGAGAAGAGTCTGCGTTAGCATTAGCGAGTTTTGTGTTGAAGTCCTTCATCGCTTCAGTGCGCAATTCGCCATCGCGAATGTTTGCTTGGTTGATGAGGAACTTGATGTCGGCTGTATACTTTTCGTTGATGATGCGTTGGAATTTATCAGGAGCGATAGCTGGATTAGTTGATGCAACATCGGCAATGGTTGCAGTGGTGTTGATGCCTTCTGTCACTTTTACCATTGGGAGAGTGTATTGTTTTTTGCCTTGTGTTACATTGAAATCGAGGTATAATTCAGCATCTTCCATGCCTTTAACATAGTCGTAAGAGAATGGAATAGTGATGTAGCCACCTTTGTCGTAGCTTACAACTGGGTTGTTGCCACGTACTTTTTCACCTTGGAATACATAAGGAGTAGAAGCGAGTGTAACGACTGAACCGCTGTTGTCGTCGCCAACGAGGAGACGAGGAGTAACTGTTACTTCGGCTTTCTTAACGAAAACTTTTGCTGGGATTTTACCAGTTACAGTGCCAGGAACCTTGTTGCCATTAACTTCGAGAGGCTCGGGTACAACAGAGAAGTATTTGCTATCAAACTGTGAAATTTTCTTGTTACAGCCAGTGAGAGCAACTGCGCACCCTACTAAGAGGGTAAGAAATAGTTTTTTGTTCATAAAAAGTGAGATATTTTAATATTATTAATTATTCTATGTGACACTATTAATGCAATGGCTACAAAAGTAGTAATAAAAAACGATTTTTTCGCTCTTTTTATATTAAGATGTGTCAAAATTGCAATAAAAGGGGTGGAAGTGATGAAAAACTAAATAATTATATTTAATTTTGTTGTTTCAAAATAGTGTTTAACCATTTTTTTAAGACAACCAACTAATTATTATAGCCGATGAGAAAATGGCGCATTGATGATAGTGCAGAACTATATAACATCAACGGATGGGGATTAAAGTATTTCTCTATTAACGAGAATGGTCATGTGGCAGTAACTCCAAAGGAGGGGCTTGCTTCGGTTGATTTGAAAGAGGTGATGGATGAGTTGCAAGTGCGCGACATTACATCTCCTGTGCTTTTGCGTTTCCCCGATATTTTGGATAATCGCATTGAAAAAATTTCACGATGCTTTAAGAAGGCGGCTGAAGAGTATGACTATCAAGCTCAAAACTTTTTGATTTATCCTATCAAGGTGAATCAAATGCGTCCTGTTGTAGAGGAGCTTGTTACGCATGGTAAAAAGTTTAATATTGGACTTGAAGCGGGCTCAAAACCTGAATTACATGCCGTATTGGCAACAAATATTGCCGAAAATGCTCTTATCATTTGTAATGGTTACAAAGATGAGGATTATATTGAACTTGCATTGTTAGCTCAAAAGATGGGACGTCGCATTTATCTCGTTGTGGAAAAACTCAATGAGTTGCGTCTTATCGCTGAAATTTCAAAACGTATCAATATCAAACCAAATATTGGTATTCGCATAAAACTGTCATCATCTGGTTCGGGAAAATGGGAAGAATCGGGTGGTGATCAATCAAAATTTGGTCTTAACTCAAGTGAACTTCTTGAGGCTCTCGACTATCTTGAAAAGAAAGAGATGGGAGAGTGTCTTAAGTTTATCCATTTCCATATTGGTAGCCAAATCACAAAGATTCGTCGCATCAAGAATGCTCTTCGTGAAGCGATGCAATTCTATGTGCAGTTGTCTAAGTTGGGATTCAATATTGAATTCCTCGACATTGGTGGTGGCTTAGGCGTAGACTACGATGGTACTCGTAGTTCGGCAAGCGAAAGTAGTATGAACTACTCAATTCAAGAGTATGCTAACGACGCAATTTCGGCACTTGTTGATGCGTGTGTGAAGAATGACTTAAACCAACCAAATATTATTACCGAAAGTGGTCGTTCATTATCGGCACATCACTCGGTACTCGTGTTTGAGGTGCTTGAGACTGCATCACAACCTATTTGGAAAGAAACTGAAGAAATTGACGAAAATAGCCACGAATTGGCTCGTGAATTATATGAAATTTGGGATAAGTTGAGCCAAGCTCGATTGGTAGAAAGTTGGCACGATGCACTTGAAATTCGTGAAACTGCTCTTGACCTCTTTAGTCTTGGAATGCTCGACCTTCGCACTCGTGCGCAAATCGAAAAACTCTTTTGGTCAATCGCTCGTGAAGTGGGGGACATTTCGGCAGCAATGAAACATTCACCCGACGAGTTTAAAAAGATTGCAAAGATGTTGCCCGATAAATATTTCTGCAACTTCTCATTGTTCCAATCATTGCCCGACTCTTGGGCTATCGACCAAGTGTTCCCAATTATGCCTATCTCGCGATTGGACGAACGACCTGGACGAACAGCTACTTTGCAAGATATCACTTGTGACTCTGATGGTAAAATTGCTAATTTTATTTCAAATCACGGTATCACAAACTCGTTGCCTGTGCATTCGTTGAAACCAAATGAACCATATTATCTCGGTGTATTCCTAGTAGGAGCTTATCAAGAAATTCTTGGTGATATGCACAACCTTTTTGGTGATACAAATGCAGTGCATATTAGTGTATATAAAGATCACTATGAGATAGATCAAATCATCGAGGGTGAAACTGTTGCTGAGGTGTTGGATTATGTTCAGTTCAATCCTAAGAAGCTCGTGCGTAATGTGGAAACATGGGTGACTGCTTCAATGAAAGCAGGTCGCATTACGCCCGAAGAGGGGCGCGAGTTCTTGAGCAACTATCGCTCAGGATTGTATGGTTACACATATCTCGAACGCGACTAATCTTTTGAAAAAAATAAAGGAAAGTGGAGAGAATGAGGAAAATCTCTCCACTCTCTGTTCTTAATAAAAGTAAGATGAGGTATTTCATGCATTTAGCCTATCGTGGGGCAAAGTTTCATGGATGGCAATCGCAACCCAATGCAGTGTCGGTGCAGTCGGTCATTGAGGAAGCGATGTCAAAAGTGATGCGCTGCGAGATGAAAATCGTTGGTGCTGGTCGCACCGATGCGGGTGTGAATGCTCATTCGATGGTGGCGCATTTTGATACTGAGTCGCCAATCGCAAATATTGAAGGGTTGGTGCGAGGGTTGAACTCGCTTGTGGGGCATGATATTGTGATATATTCAATCACGCCAGTGCACGACGATGCACATGCGCGATTTGATGCGACGGCTCGCACATATCATTATTATGCTCACACTACTAAATCTCCATTCTGCCATGAACTTAGTTGGCAAGCGCCAGCAAATCTTGACTATGATAAGATGAACGAGGCGGCAAAAATACTTTTTGAGATAGATGATTTTACTTCGTTTGCCAAACTGCATGCTGATAACAAAACTAATATTTGTCGTGTAACCGAAGCTCGTTGGGAGCAAATCGAAAAAGACCGATGGGTGTTTATTATTACGGCTGATCGTTTCCTTCGCAACATGGTAAGAGCCGTAGTAGGTACGCTTGTTGAAGTGGGTCGAGGGAAAATTACGATTGATGATTTCCGTCGCATTATTGACGAAAAAAACCGTTGCTCGGCAGGAACCTCTATGCCAGGTCATGCATTATTCTTGTGGGATGTGAAATATCCCTATTGGGAAAGCCCGAAATAGCATTATTCTTATTTGATGCCTTTGAAAGATTGAGGTGGTGTAGCCTTAATAAGCCCTATGGTCTGTTTAAATGCCATGTTGGGAGGTTTTAGGGGAGAAATAGTATAAGAAATCGGAATAAAAGACCAATAATAGCGGTTGTATATGTAATAATATTGTAACATTTGATTTACTCTAAAAAGAAGTCAAAAATCTTATAAATAGGGTTAAATGTCGGAAAAAGTAGTTGATTTTTCTTTTGCGTGCTAACTTTATTGCTTGAAAGTTTTAGTAATTGAATTAAAATTGCTTACTTTGCATCGCAAATTTGAATTTATTAATTAAAATCGTATTATTATGTCAGAAATTGCATCTCGTGTTAAAGCTATTATCGTAGACAAACTCGGTGTAGATGAAAATCAAGTAACAGAATCAGCAGTATTTACAACTGATCTTGGCGCAGACAGCCTTGACACTGTAGAACTCATCATGGAATTCGAAAAAGAATTCGGTATCTCAATTCCAGATGAACAAGCTGAAGGTATCAGCTCAGTAGGCGACGCTATCGCTTACATCGAACAAGCTAAAGCATAATCTCTACACAACATTTCTATAGAATAATGGAATTAAAAAGAGTTGTAGTAACAGGTCTTGGTGCACTTACTCCTATCGGTAACGACGTTGAAACCACATGGAAAAACGCTCTTGAAAGTGTGAGTGGAGCAGGTCCTATCACCCATTTTGATGCTTCAAAATTTAAGACTCAGTTTGCTTGTGAAGTGAAAAACTTCAATGGAGCAGACCATTTTGATCGTAAAAAACTTCGTCAGCTTGACCTTTATGCACAATATGCATTAGTTGCAGCGAAGCAAGCGGTTGAAGATGCAAATCTTGAAGATGAAGGCATTAACAAGGATCGTGTGGGCGTAATCGTAGCAGCAGGTATTGGTGGTCTTCGCACATTTGAAGAAGAAATAGGATATTATGCTGTTCATGGTGCTGAACAAGGACCTAAATACAATCCTTTCTTTATTCCCAAAATGATTGCAGATATTGCATCGGGTCACATCTCAATGCAATATGGTTTCCATGGCCCTAACTATGGCGTGGTATCGGCTTGTGCTTCATCTAACAATGCAATAATCGATGCATTCAACCTCATTCGTTTAGGCAAAGCAAATGTGATGATTACTGGTGGTTCTGAGGCTGCTATTTGTGCAGGTGGTGTGGGTGGATTTAACTCAATGCACGCACTCTCAACTCGTAACGATAGTCCTGAAACAGCTTCTCGTCCATTCAGTGCTTCACGTGATGGTTTCGTAATGGGTGAAGGTTCTGTTGTATTGATTCTTGAAGAATTGGAACACGCTAAAGCTCGTGGCGCAAAAATTTACGCTGAAATAGCTGGTGGCGGTATGTCGGCCGATGCTTATCACTTAACTACTACTCACCCTGAGGGGCTCGGCGCTATTCTTGCAATGAATAACGCACTCGAAGACGCAGAAATGAAACCTGAAGATATTGATTATATCAATGTTCACGGTACTTCGACTCCAGTGGGTGACGTATCAGAGGTAAAAGCAATCAAAGAAGTGTTTGGTGATCACGCATATAAATTGAACATTAGTTCAACAAAATCAATGACAGGACACTTGCTCGGTGCAACAGGCGCTCTTGAAGCAATGTTTAGTGTAAAAGCGGTTCAAGAAGATATTGTTCCTCCTACAATCAACCATGAAGAAGGTGATAATGATGAAAATATTGACTACAACCTCAACTTTACATTCAACACACCTCAAAAACGCGTTGTAAACGCAGCATTGTCCAACTCATTTGGTTTCGGTGGTCACAATGCTACAGTAATTGTAAAAAAGTATGCTGAATAATCAGCTTCACTTTATAGACAAAGAATAGGACTTGCTCACGAAGCGAGTCCTATTTTTTTGTTGCAAATCTCTCGTCGTTAGCAACTTTATTTGTATTTTTGTGGAGTAATAATCATACAGCTAAATATAACTACAATGAAAAGATATTTTCTTCCGATTTTGATGATGCTTGTGTCGTTGCCAATGTTGTCTGCTACTTTTGTAGGGGAGCGTAATGACTTCCGCGACGAGACAATCTATTTTGTAATGACTACTCGTTTTTATGAC
Organism: Muribaculaceae bacterium; assembly: GCA_017559355.1. Taxonomy (GTDB): domain Bacteria; phylum Bacteroidota; class Bacteroidia; order Bacteroidales; family Muribaculaceae; genus RGIG4079. The sequence continues at coordinate 2,921 of JAFYSL010000078.1, read as the reverse complement.
GGAGACCCCAGTAACAACACTCAATGTTGGGATAATCAAGAGCGCAATCAAGGCGATCCGGCATGGCGTGGTGACTTCAAAGGATTAATCGAAAAACTCGATTATATCAAGGCTCTCGGTTTTACCACAGTATGGATTACTCCAGTGGTTGAAAATGCGTCGGGCTATGACTATCATGGTTACCATGCAGTGAATTTCAGTAAGGTTGACAAGCGATATGAGAGCGAAGATGTGTCTTTTCAGTCGCTAATCGATGCAGCGCATGCTCGTGGAATGAAGATTGTGCTCGACATAGTGCTTAATCACACCGGTAATTTCGGTGAAGAAAATCTATGTAAACTATTTACTCGCGATTGGACTAAAAATCAAGCAACGCTCGATGAATGTATGGTGCCTCTCACACAATCGCAAGGGGGAAAATTGCCCGATAATTATCTCTCACTTCCCGGTGGTGAGCAATATTCGGCTCGATTGGCTCAAATGAAAAATACCGACGGCAAAAATCATGATGTCAATAACTATTGGCACCATGTGGGTAATGGTTGGAACTGGGACGATTATTCACGTTGGTATGGACAGATTGCTGGAGACTGTGTAGATTTGAATACTGAGAATCCATATGTGTCAAACTATCTAGTGAAATGCTATGGCGAATTTATAAAAATGGGTGTTGATGGATTTCGCATTGATACATCGGGCCATATCTCTCGTTTGACATTCAATAAAGCGTTTATTCCACAATTTACAGCATTGGCAGAGCAATATAAGTCAAAACGCAATGGAGGTCCATTCTTTATGTATGGCGAGGTGTGTGCTCGCGAACGCAACGTGACATATCGCAATCATGAGAACTGTTCACCATATTATTATACTTGGAAAGAATCGAAAGAATATGCGTGGGATGATAGCGAAACATCGTGGAATGGTATTGTGGTGATGGAAGGGCAAAAGGGGACTCATACAAATATCACATCGGTTGATGCTCAGGGTGTTGCCGATCAAGATGATTCAGGTATGCCAACATCAAATAATGCTTTCTTGAGTGGAAATAATTATCACACTCCCGACTATAGTCGTTATTCGGGAATGAGTGTAATTGACTTCCCTATGCATTGGAATTTCCGCAGTGCGGCTGAGGCATGGGGTGTGAAATATGGCGATAATTTATATAACGATGCTACATATAACGTGGTGTATGTTGATTCACACGACTATGCGCCCGACGGAGCGCCCGAAAGTCAACGTTTTGCGCAGTCGCAAGATACATGGGCAGAAAATCTCTCGTTGATGTTCTCGTTCCGTGGTATTCCATGCGTTTATTATGGCTCTGAGATTGAATTCCGCAAAGGTAGCGTAATCGACAATGGTCCTAATACAGCGCTCCGCGAGACAGGTCGCGCCTACTTTGGTGGTTACATCAAAGGGGATATCAATGTAACTGACTTCGCTCAATATACAGAAGCATCGGGCAACATCGCAGCAACTCTTTCGCATCCATTGGCAATGCATATTCAACGATTGAATAAAATTCGTGCAGCAGTACCTGCGCTTCGCAAAGGTCAATATAGTACAAATGGTTGCTCTGGTTCGTTTGCATTCAAACGCCGTTATACCGATGCTACAACCGATTCTTATGCACTTGTGACAATCAGCGGAGGTGCTACATTTACCAATGTATTGAATGGTACGTATATTGATTGTGTTACTGGTGATACTAAAACCGTAACCAACGGCACTCTTTCGGTGTCATGTTCGGGCAAAGGTAATTTGCGAGTGTATGTGTTGAATACCGATAAAACAAAAGCCCCTGGTAAGATAGGCGTTGATGGTAAATATATTTACGCATCATCTTCGGCTGGTAGTAAGCAATCATCTTATGACGGCACAGAAGAGGAGGAATCGTCAAACAATGGTGGTAGCGCGCCATCTACTCAAGAACCCGAAGAGGTGATTGAACCATCAATGGCAGAGGGTGAGCAAGCCGTATTCTTTGAGAATACTGTCAATTGGGGAGGAACAATCCGTGTGTGGGCTTGGAGCGACTCTAAAAACTTCACTGGAGACACTTGGCCTGGTCAAGCATGTACATATCTCGGTAATAATATTTGGAAATGGACCTATACTGGCACCGACAAGATTTCGGGTGGCGTAATCTTTAATAATGGAAGCTCTCAAACAGCCGATCTCACTTGGGTGAATGGTGGTTATTACAACGCTAATGGTTATGTGAAAACTATTGAGGGTGCGGGCGAAATTCCAGAAACTCCCGGTAATCCAAGCGATAAACCTTCGGGAGATGAATATGTGTGGAAGGCTTATTATCGCGGCACAAACTGGGGTAGCTCTACTGTTTATTCTTATGTGTGGGACGCAGGAAACTCTAATAAGCAATATCTCGGCTCATGGCCTGGTACAAAAATGACTAAAAATGCCGATGGCATGTGGAAAATGTCGTTCACTACAACCGACAACCTTGTATCGCCTATGATAATCTTTAACAATGGTCAAGGTGGTGGCTCAAACCAAACAGCCGATCTTGTTTTCGTTAATAATGGTGTCTATGAATATGATGGATGTAAAGGAGTAGGCGTTGAAGGTGTTGCAGTTGATAATGTTGTAGAGGTGTCGCGTTTCGATATCTATGGTTGCAAACTTGCAGAGCCTACAAGAGGTATCAACATCATTCAATACAGCAACGGCACAGTAAAGAAAGTGTTTGTGAGGTAAGAATTGTATATATAATACAACGGTTAAGAAGAGGCATATCAGAGGGATGTGTCTCTTTTGTGTTTGTAAAATTTAACCAAAAGTTCTTTGATATTTAGTAGATTGTTCTCAACTTGCAAGAGACGAATTATAACTCTAAATTTGATATAATTATGGAAAGCATGTTAAGAAAGATGGTGTTAATGGTTGTTGCT
>JAFYSL010000077.1 GCA_017559355.1 Muribaculaceae bacterium | reverse complement strand
ATAGCTCCTATTGACGATTGTGACTTTAGTGCAAAAATGTCACAGTTAGTGAAAGAGCCAGGCTTTGAGCATGCAATTAAATTTGTTATGCCCGACGTTGACTATCCTAAATTTGTTGCAGGATTACTTCAAATTAAGAATAAACGCGATTTTCAAGGTATGATAATTGCACCTTTTTTGGATAATCTTGAGAAGAAAACCACATCGGGATTATCAATAAGTGGTATTGAGAACATTGACAAAGATAAGTGCTATACATTTATTTCAAATCACCGTGATATTGTTCTTGATGCATCATTCTTGAATATATTGTTGTGGAGAAATAATTTGAATACTACAGAAATTGCAATTGGCAATAACTTGTTGGTATTTGAATGGATTAGCGATTTGGTAAGACTTAATAAGAGTTTTATCGTTAAACGTAATCTTCGTATGCTCCAAGCATTACAAGCTGCAAAACAACTTTCAAGTTATATCCACCATGCAATTAATGAAAAACATGAATCGGTGTGGATTGCTCAACGTGAAGGTCGTTCAAAAGATTCTAATGACTTGACTCAGGAAAGTTTGATAAAAATGATAGGATTGTCGGGCGATGGCTCATTAGCTGAAAATCTCCAACAAATCAATCTATTACCTGTGTCAATTTCTTATGAATATGATCCAAATGATTATTTGAAAGTTTGTGAATTCTTATTGAAACAAAGAAATCCAGAATATAAGAAAACACAACGCGACGACCTATTTAGCATGGAAACAGGTTTGTTGCAATATAAAGGTCATGTTCATTTCACAATTGGGAAATGTATCAATCCATCGCTTGAAACATTTGGTGCTGAAGCCGATCGTGCTGAGGTGTTGAGTGTGGCATGTAAGTCAATTGATGATATGATTCATGCTGGATATTATATTTATCCAATTAACTATATTGCATACGATAAACTTGAAGGCACTCAACAATTTGTAGAAAAATACACAGCCGAAGAGGTTGAGGCATTTGAGAAATATATTAAAACTCAATTAGCAAAAATTGACGATATACCTAACCTCAGCGAGGAAGATATGCAATATATGCGTCAAATGATGTTGACTATGTATGCAAATCCGTTGAAAAACAAAATCAATATAGCGCATTGAAATGAGGTTGCCTATTTTGATGATGATAATAACAATACTCCTCAATGGAGTAGTTGATTATTATTTATTCAAGACAGTAAAAAAACGAATATCAAAATCTGTATATGCCAAGTGTTATGCTTGGCTTTCTGTGTTTGTTACACTTGCTCTTATTGTTACCATTTCGTTGCCTCGTCGCACTGGGACAAATGAATCGTTGGTGTTTATTATGTGGATGCTGTTTACTTATTTCAGCATTTATATTCCTAAGTACAGTTATATTATATGCGATTTAGTAGCAAAGATACCATCATTGTTAAAAAAACAACGAATGAAATGGGTGTCAAGGACTGGTGCAATATTAGGAGTTGTAACGTTTTGCTTGATGTGGTGGGGTGCATTGATAAACAGATTCAATATAGATATAAATGAAGTTGATGTACATGTTTCATCACTTCCAATATCATTTGATGGTTATCGTGTGGCTCAAATATCCGATTTACATGTGGGCACATTTGGAATTGATACGATATTTCTTGCTGAGGTAGTTGAAACGATTAACTCGCTTGATGTTGATGTGGTAATGTTTACTGGTGATATAGTAAATCGCAATACTGCAGAGTTATATCCATTCATTTCTACTTTATCAAGAATCAATGCTCGTGATGGCGTGTTCTCTGTGTTGGGGAATCACGACTATGGCGATTATAGCGATTGGGAATCGCTCGAAGCAAAAGAGGAGAATCTAAAACTCATGCATAAGTTGCAGAAGCAGATGAATTGGATGCTTTTGCTTAATGATACAAAGCAAGTGTATCGTGGCAATGATTCGATATCTATAATTGGTGTTGAAAATCTCGGAGATCCACCATTTAAAAATTATGGTTCGCTATCTGATGCATATTCCACGATTAATGATTCAACCATAAAGATATTATTATCTCATAATCCAGCCCATTGGGAAAGAGATATAAAAGATAAGAAAGACAATAATATTGTATTAACTTTATCGGGACACACTCATGCAATGCAAATGTCAATAGGTTCGTTCTCTCCAGCTGCATTACGATATAAATATTGGGGAGGATTATATGTTGATGATTTCAATCATCATCTAAATGTAAATGTGGGATTAGGAGAGGTTGCTCTACCTATGCGTATAGGCGCAACACCTGAAATTACTGTATTGACATTGCGCAAAGCCCAATAAAACACAGTTTCTATGACAAATTTTGAGAAAATTATATCTGCCGAATTAAATATTTCGGAGAAATCGGTGGCATCAACAATAAAACTACTTGATGATGGCGCAACAATTCCGTTTATTAGTCGATATCGTAAAGAGGTTACAGGCTCATTAGATGAGGTTGCTATTCGAGACATTCAGCTGCGATACGCCGACTTGCAAGAATTAACAAAAAGAAAAGAATATATACTTGAAACTATTGAAGCCGCAGGTGCTTTGACTGTTGAATTGCGTCAGAAAATTGAACAAACTTTTGATACTACAATACTCGAAGACCTTTTCTTGCCATACAAACCTAAGCGTCGCACAAAGGCTGCAATTGCTAGAGAACGTGGGTTAGAACCATTGGCTAAGATTATCATGAGCCAAAATGAGCAAAACATTGAGTCGCGTGCAAATAGATTTATTACTGGTGATGTTGAATCTATTGATGATGCGATAAGTGGCGCATTAGATATTATTGCTGAGTGGGTAAGTGAGAGTGAATCGGCTCGTCAAGTAGTGCGCACTACCTATGAACGCACTGCAGTAATATCATCACATATTGTAAAAGGTAAAGAGCAAGAGGCTGAAAATTATCTTAATTATAAAGATTTCTCTCAACCACTAAATAAGTGTTCCTCTTATCGTTATCTCGCAATAAAACGTGGTGAAGATGAGGGAGTGTTGAAAGTTTCATTATCGATTGATGATGAAGCAATCGTTGAACGATTAAATCGAATATTCATTCGTCGTACAGCAACTCATAAGTCGCAAGAATTAGTAGAAAAGGCTGTAGTTGACGGATATAAGAGATTGATTCGACCTTCGATTGAAAATGAAATGTTTGCTTTAGCAAAAGTTAAAGCAGATGATAGAGCTATTACTACTTTTGCTGATAATTTACGACAATTATTGCTAGCACCACCATTAGGCCATAAACGAGTACTTGGCATTGACCCTGGTTATCGCACTGGATGTAAGGTGGTATGTCTTGATCAGCAAGGTAATTTATTGCACAACGATGTAATATATCCATGTCCTCCACAAAGTGATATAAAAGGAGCTTCGCGTAAGGTATGTAACCTTGTTGAGGTATATAAGATTGATGCAATAGCAGTAGGGAATGGTACGGCAAGTCGAGAAACCGAACGATTCTTACTAAACATTCATTTCCCTCGTAAGGTGCAAGTATTTGTTGTAAATGAAAGTGGAGCATCGATATACTCTGCATCAAACGTGGCACGCGAAGAGTTCCCTGATAAAGATGTTACAGTGAGAGGTGCTGTGTCTATAGGTCGAAGATTGATTGACCCATTGGCAGAGTTGGTTAAAATAGAACCCAAATCAATTGGTGTAGGGCAGTATCAACATGATGTTGACCAAAATAAATTAAAATCAGCTCTGGATTATACTGTAGAAAGTTGCGTAAACTCAGTAGGGGTAAATCTCAATACTGCATCAACTCAATTGTTGTCGTATGTATCGGGTGTTGGACCATTATTAGCTACCAATATCGTGAAGTATAGAGCTGAAAACGGCGATTTTAAGACTCGTCAAGAGCTTATGAATGTGCCTCGAATGGGAGCAAAGTCGTTTCAACAATGTGCAGGATTCTTGCGTATTCCTAACGCTGAAAATATTCTTGACAACACAGCTGTTCATCCTGAAAGTTATGCGATAATTGATCGCATAGCCAAAGACCTTGGATGCTCAGTCATGCAGTTGGTAGAGGATAAGGAATTGCAAAAGAAAATTGACTTGTCGCTCTATGTTAATGATAAAATAGGATTGCCAACGCTCAATGATATTATGAGCGAACTTGAAAAACCTGGTCGAGATCCTCGTTCGGTAATAAAGGTGATGAATTTTGATGAGTCGATTAAAACAATCGCCGACCTTAAACCCGGAAAAGTGTTGAATGGAATTGTAAATAATATAACCGACTTTGGCGTTTTTGTCGATATCGGCGTAAAGGAGAGTGGACTTGTGCATATCTCGCAACTATGCAACCATTATATCACATCTCCGAGTGAGGTTGTTTCGATTCATCAACATGTGAAAGTTAAAGTGCTTGACGTGGATTTAGCTCGTAAACGCATTTCATTAACGATGAAAGATGTGGAGTGATATGAATACTTTAGTAATTGGAATAGGGAGTAATAGCAAAGACTGTCAACAGCAAATGGCATGTGCGATGGAACATCTTGCTACGCTATTTTACGAAGTTAAGGTCTCATCAGTATATGAAACCCCAGCGTTGAATGGAAAAGATGCATCTTACTTAAATGCTGTTGCTATTGCGAAAACTGACATGGAATTATCGCAAGCAACATCGTGCTTAAAACAATGGGAAAAACAATGTGGGCGCACTCCCGAATCAAAACTACAAGGGAGTATTCCCATCGATTTAGATATTGTAGTGTGGAATGATGATGTGTTAAGAGAAAAAGACTTTTCCTATTCGTTTTTTACCAAAGGGTATAAGGAATTAGTCGACTAAAGACCATTTGATTATTTATTCAATAACTACACGGTGAAAGCAGGTGTTGCGTAGAGATATGTAAGGAATATCGTGAACGAGACATGAATCAACATATCGGAAATGTCGTTTCTTGTGTAAATCACTACTTAACAGTATGGTATCTGGATTTATTATTTGGTATATATCTAAAACGTTCCCTTTGAAACCTCGGCACACAAGTGCATATCGCGGTTTGATGTTTATTGGATAAAGGTCATCTTCATTATCAATTATATATATGACGTCATTTCCCACTACTACAAAGTTGTTTCTGCGATATAATCTTTTTGATGAAAAAGATGTGGGAATTCTCAGAATGCTATCTACATCATGCCAACCGATATAATTTTCATATTTTTCAACGCACTTGTTGAGAGCGTCAATTGAATCTCCTCCCTTACTTGTTGAAATAAGATACATGGCAGTTGTATCGCGCATTATAATATTGGTATAGTATGAGTTGCGAGGAATAAAATATTCGGTAGAGTTGTGTCGTGGTTGTGTGGCATATCCCATAATAATGGTAAAAATGCCGAAACTTAAAGCCAAAACACTCCATCTCCATTTCTTTTTATAGATAGAAACGAATAACGCAATTATAGCTGCAAAATAGGGGAGTATAATCCACCCATTAAAATATATTCTATTGATTTGAGCACCAGGAAGTGATGTGATAAATGATGTGAGCCAATCAATGATATTGTATAGAAAATCAATGCAGTGGCATAGCCATACAGGATCAATCCCTATTGCGATAGAAATAGTAGCGATAATTCCTCCAATAATAATTATTGGTAGAAGATATGATGTTGCAATATTGGCAAATAGAAAGTAAACGGGGAAATTGTGAAAATAAAATGCAGAGATAATTCCAGTTCCTATCATTGCTGCCATTGATACACACGCGATTGATACAATATTGTAAAGTATGCGTTTTCGTCGTGAAATAGGATTGAGGCGTTCAGCAAATAATAATATAGACGCAACGGCAACAAATGATAGTTGAAAACCGATGTTATAAAGTGATTCGGGAGTAAACGATAGCAATATTATCGCAGCAAGGCATAGTGAGTTAAATGGACTATGATGTCGCTGAAGTATATGTGCAGATAAAAATATAGTTGCCATAATTACAGCACGAGTTACTGATGGCGATAAACCAGTCAAAATAGCATATATCCATAGCAGAATAATTGTTATTGCATATCTTAAGCTCCCACCTTTGACAATATTTATAGGATATAGGATAAATGCAATAAAGAATGTGATAATTCCTACATGCAATCCACTTAACGCCAATATATGAGCCAATCCTGAAATTGAATATTTTATACGTTGTTCTTCGCCTATCATCGAAGTGTCGCCAGTAATTGTTGCATTTAAGAATTCAATGCACCCCGAGGTAAGTGGTAGTGAAGCAATCAAATGAGTAATGTTGCTACGGTATTTTTCAGGTCGGAATAACCAACTATTATCGTAACCAATGATAGTAATATTTTCGGGTTGTATAAATGATGATGTATAAATACCTTTACGATTATAATGGCGTACAATATCAAATTCGTAAGGCAAATCTCGTCTATCTTTGAGATATTTGAGTTCTCCTAAATAAGAAATTCGGTCGCCAACCTCTATGGTGGGATTTAGAGATGGGATATATAAGCAACTTTTTATATGGGGAAGATGTTTGCAAGAAGATGAGTCTTTAACTGCATCTATTTTTACTATAATTGTGCGAATTTCGTCTATTTCTTGTATTGATAGTGCAGTTCCTTCAAATATTAGTTCTTTTTCGAGATATTCAGAGTTTATTACGGGCGCATTCCTAATCGTAGAGTTGCCCCAACCCAATGTCGTTGCCAATAGAATGATTGCAATAATATTTCGTTTGGCAATAAATGCAACAACGGCGCAAATAACAATGGCAATTATGAATATAGAAGGGAGAATCGCATCAAAAATAGTACCACAAACAACTCCAATTAGAATGGGAAACAAAGGGATTGATGACAACGATATTCGCATAGATATATCTCTGTTACATTGTCATAGTCACCACAACAAAACTACTTATACCAATGATAATCCATAGTGTTATGGCTAATATAAGAGGCTTTATTCCCACCTTTTTTATTGTTGACAAGGAAAGACTTGCTCCAATCAAAAACAAAGTTAGAACCAATCCTTTTTTTGCAATCAAAAGTAGTGTAGAAGTGAGTTGTTGAGGTAGATTGCAATAAGTATTAATTACCATTGCAATGATAAACATAAATATAAACCAAGGGATTGAAATTTTGCTTGTTTTATCGCGAAATACAAACATAGTAACAATTGTCAAAGGGATAATCCAAAGCGCGCGCGTTAATTTTACTAATGTTGCAGTTTGTAGTGCAATTGGTCCGTAGGCTTCTCCTGCACCTACTACCGATGAAGTATCGTGAATGGCAATTGCTGCCCATGTGCCAAATTGAACTTCGCTTAAGTTAAGATAACGTCCGATAATAGGGAATATAAACAATGCAATAGCATTGAGAATAAATACAACGCCAAGCGATACAGCCATTTCATGCTCGTTTGCCTTCACAATAGGTCCTACGGCAGCGATGGCGCTACCTCCACAAATTGCAGTTCCAGACGCGATTAAGTATGATGATTTCTTGTTTATATTTAACCATTTTCCAACTAAAACACCCAAAAACATTACCCCTATAACCGACACGATTGTGAAAAGCATTCCTTCGCTTCCTGATTTTAGCGACTCGGTGACATTCATGCCAAATCCTAACCCCACAACCGATGCTTGAAGCAGATATTTAGAAGTTTTCTTATTGAATTTAGGATAAGGATTTTTGAATATTAAGGCAAATACAAGACCTAAAAATAGAGCAATTGCAGGAGTAATAACATTGCCTAATCCCACTAAGTTAAATGGAAAAATTACTAAAGCAATAAGTAATATATAGATGATTTTGTTTAGCATTATATGATGAAATTGCTATTTGTTCCAAATTTCCCACGCTGCGAGAGCTTGTAGTATTAGCATCTCAAGACCATTCTTTACCACAGCTCCATGTTCTTGAGATTTTTTCATAAATAGAGTTACCTCAGGATTATATACAACATCGTAGCATAGGTGCTTAGGTGTGAGAAGTTGATAAGGAATATTGGGACAAGTATCAACATGTGGATACATTCCCGTTGGAGTAGTATTTACAATAACTTGATGCTTTCCCATAATTTCGGGAGTCAATTCATCGTATGTAAATATTCCCTCTTGCTTAGTGCGTGAAACATAAGTGGGTTCAATGCCGAGACTTTTTAATCCATAAGTAATTGCTTTTGCAGCACCACCAGTGCCTAAAACTAAAGCGTGAGTGTGATGAGGTTTTAGTAGAGGCTTTAATGAATTGCAAAATCCAATTACATCTGAATTAAATCCTTTTAGAATGAGTTTATTTCCATTTCTGATAAATTTTATGACATTTACTGCACCTATCTCTGTGGCGTTTGTGTCAATATCATCGAGGAATGGGATAACTTGTTCCTTGTATGGAATAGTTATATTTAGTCCATGCAAATTGGAATTATTATTGATGACAGTTTTGAAATCACCAATTGATGGAATCTCAAAATTAAGATATTGTGCATCTATTCCTTCAGAGTTGAATTTGTTATTAAAAAAACTTTCTGAAAATGAATGCCCTAAAGGGTATCCCACTAATCCATATAATTCCTTGATTGCCATAATAACGGTTATTTTTTCATTCGCTTTTGATACTCTTCCAGAATGCGTTATTCCAGCGCATTTCTACTGCTTTTGAGTATAGTTTTCAGTTGTTGAAGAAAGTTCGAGAACTATATTGTTGTCCTTATCGCATAGGATGAGAGTCTTTTCATCTTTACCTTTTTTGTAATATTCTGTTTGCTCAAGTGCCATGAGAATTTCAGTTTCCAATGCTAAATCGGGACATGATTTCATTGTCGAAATCAAATCTAGAAACATAATAGAATTTGCTTTGCTTGCATCGAATAGGAGAGAACCATTTACGATGTTACAACCAACATTTCCATGTACTTTTAACTCTTCAAGGTCTAATGCCAATTCAAAATCTTTGTGTTTGCAGTTGGTATTATTCACTTTAGTTATTTTCCAAGTGCCGTTGATAAACTCAAGGTTTGGTTTGCGAAGTGTCATTAACGCTTCGTTTTTGATGTTTAAGAATGTCATATAATATTCATTGCCGACAGCCTTTACCGAAATGGCTTTTGCATTAGCAAGTGCTTGATTTATCTCCATCTCATATTGAGCATCGTGGCAATAGCGTTGAGTAGAGAGCATATTGATAAATTCAATATTGCCATTTGAAATTTTGTATTCTGCATTAAGGGTATTACAACCGTTATTGGCATACATTGTCTTTGTCTTTTCATCAAAAATGATGTATGGACGCTCATCGCCACTTGTAGCTTTACCCATTGCAATACATACAGTCCAATTGCCATTTATTACACTTGATGGGATTTTCACTTCAATAGGATTATTTGAAATACTCGCATTTTGTGTACTGTTCTTAGTCGCTTCAGTCTTTTTAGTCACTTTTTCCTCTTTAGGCTCTGCTTTTGTTTCTACCTTTGGATCATCCTTCTTTGTGGCAACAGATTCTACTACAACTATCGGTTCATTTTTGATACTCTCATTATGAGCTTCTTTTGAAATCAAAGTAGAGTTATCGGTAGTTTTATTGAAAATATCGTTGAGTAGGCTGCAGCTTGAGAGGGAAAAAACTGTAACAACTGAAGTAATTATGACTTGAGATAAATGTTTCATTTATAAAAATTCTAATATTAGTAATTAATCAACAAAGTTAGTGAAAAAATGTGGATTTTAGGTTGGTGGTAAATATAAATGGGGCTTTTTATCATATTATGTGGTTTATTTATGTAATTTTGCACTTGCTTTCTGAATCTCAATGATGAATAATATATTATTACAGCTATTTATTGTCTTTTTCAAGATTGGCGCATTCACCTTTGGTGGTGGATGGGCTATGATTTCTATTATAGAAAAAGAGATTGTTGATAAAAAACGTTGGGTTACAAAGGAGGAATTTCTTGATCTTTTGGCTGTAGCGCAATCTATTCCTGGCATTTTGGCTGTGAATATGGCAGTAGCAGTAGGTGATAAGTTGCGGGGTCGTCGTGGTGCAGTAATGGCAGCATTAGGCACAATAATTCCATCATTCTCAATGATTCTATTTATTGCAATATTTCTCACCCCCGACATGATTAAGAACAATGAGACGCTAAATAATATCTTCCGAGGCATTCGTCCTGCTGTAGTGGCATTGATTATTGCTCCAGTTTTCAAAACTGCTAAGGTTGCGAAAATTGGGTGGAAAACAGTTGCGATACCTATTGTTGTTGCATTATTGATTTGGTCAAAACTCCCAATCATCTCCAATCCTATTATATTTATCATTTTAGGTGGACTTGGAGGGTATTTGTGGCTTCGCCGTCAACATTCACTTCTAAGTCAACGAAAGGAGGGGGCTGAACAATGATATACCTAAAGCTGATATGGAGTTACCTCAAGATAGGTTTGTTTGGCTTTGGTGGAGGTTATGCAATGCTTTCACTTATTGAGAGTGAGATAGTAGGCAATGGGTGGATTACGCCACAAATGTTTACCGATATTGTTGCTATTTCGCAAATGACACCAGGAGCTATTGGTATTAACTCTGCTACATATATAGGATATGTAGCCCCATCAACAGCATCAGCCGAGTTTGCTGCACCTATATGGGGCATATTAGGCTCATTATTATGCACATTTGTGGTAGTGTTGCCACCAGCATTGATGGTTATGTATACGAGTCATTTCATTGCGCGACATAAAGATAGCATTGCTATAAAAGGCATCTTTATGGGATTACGCATAGTCATTGTTGGGCTTATTGCTTCTGCTGCAATGTTGCTCATGAATACTCAAAACTTTGGCGCAGAAACTACAGATATTATTAAAAGTATAATTATCTGCATCAGCGCATTTTGTTTGGTATATTTTGCCAAACTTCACCCCATAATTGTAATAATTCTCGCCGGGATTACCGGATATTTGATATATTGATATGAAAGAATATAACGAAGCAATAGAGTTCCTCTACACAAGTATGCCAATGTTTCAACGAGTGGGTGCGGCTGCATATAAGCCAGGACTTGATATAGTTAAATTGCTCGATAATAAGTTTGGTAATCCTCATTTGAAATATAAGACAATCCATGTTGCGGGCACTAATGGTAAAGGCTCAACAGCTCATACTCTTGCAGCTATTCTTCAATCGGCGGGATATCGTGTAGGACTTTATACCTCGCCTCACTTGGTCGATTTTCGTGAACGCATTCGTGTTAATGGCGCAATGATTTCGCATAAGGTCGTTGTTGACTTCGTTAATCGTTATCGTGCTATGTTGCTCGATTGCTATCCTTCGTTTTTCGAACTCACCATGACTATGGCATTTGAGCATTTTGCAAACGAAAAAGTTGATATTGCTGTAATAGAAACTGGTCTTGGTGGTCGATTGGATAGCACAAATATCATTACCCCTATATTGAGCGTTATCACAAATATTTCATTTGATCACACTACATTCCTTGGCAATACACTTCCCGCTATAGCATCTGAAAAGGCTGGGATTATAAAAGTGGGAGTACCTGTCGTTATTGGTGAAGCACAAGGTGAAGTGCGTGAGGTGTTTGCTCAAAAAGCAAAAGAACAAGAAGCACCAATATTGTTTGCCGAAGATAATCGCTGTTTTGATACCGTTGAATCGCTCGACGATAGTGTTCTATATCGTGCCACTCGCTATGGAGATATTGTTGGCGAACTCGTTGGCGATTGTCAACCTAAAAACGCATCAACCGTCTTGACTGCATTGCCATTGCTTGAAGCGCAAGGACTCGCTATCACATCTCAAGCAGTTAAAGAGGGCTTTGTTCATGTAACCACTCTCACTGGCTTGATGGGGCGTTGGATGACATTGCAAAAATCACCCCAGGTAGTGTGCGACACAGGTCATAATGTAGGTGGTTGGGAATATATCTCACGTCGATTACATTCGGTTGAGGGTGTGCTCCACATGGTTATCGGTTTTGTTAACGACAAAGATGTGAGTCATATCCTCGAAATGATGCCTAAAACGGCACGATACTATTTCACAAATGCACAAATCGAACGAGCAATGCCCGTAGCCCAACTTGCCGAAATCGCCACCCAATGTGATTTGATAGGGGAGCAATACCTTTCAGTAGAGGACGCATATAAGTCAGCCCTCGCCAATGCTAACCCCACCGACACAATCTTTATTGGCGGTAGCACCTTTATCGTTGCCGACCTACTCACATTCATAAAGGAGAGAGAATAAAGGAAAGAGGAAAAAGAATTGTAGCTCCTTGTAGGGACACGGCGTGCTGTGTCCGAAGTTATTTGTTATGTATCTCGTGCAAAGCACGGGAAATTGCAAGCGATATGAACCGTTAGCTCGCTGAGGCTTGATTGAGGCAATAACTGAGGGTTGTGCATCGTGAAAATCTCGGAATTTTCTTACTTACTCTCATTTCATCAGCAAAACGCTAATACACCTCGGAGAAATATAGTTCATTTTGCCTAAAAGAATATATAAAAAAAGGTCGCGACATTGTATGTCACGACCTTAAGAACTTAGGAGATTCTATTGATAGAAACCAATATTTTTATTTTACAAATTCTTTACGAATAGTACCATCACTCATTTTGATTATATTTACGCCCATTGTAGGTTTGCTTAATAAACGACCGTGAATATCATAGCGAGCAACTTCTTTCGCATCAAAAGATGATTCATATTTGAGATTTTCAACACCCCCAGTACCAATTGTAACTGCATGAGTGAAATCATCAACACCTATTTGTGTGCCATCTGGTTCAATTATATAAATTGTTGACATTTCAATATCATACATTCCATCACTAAGGTCAGGAGTAGCTTCAAGTGTGATTTCAACCAAAGTTCCATTATTACCTTTGAAAGGTCGGCTTTTGCTTGAATAAGCTGCAATTCTCAATGATCCATCTTTTTGGTATGCCGAAACTACTTGATGAGTGTTTGTAGCACGTGATGTCAATGAAATTAAGGGGTCTCCATATTCATCAACTGGGATGGAAATGCCCTCAGGAAGTTTAATATCAAACTGGAATGCCGTAATATCAACATCATTAGTCATTTCTACTAGCAAATTTCCTGTTTCGCCAGGTTTTATAATCAAATCCTGTAGAGTAATGGTATTTGTAGATGTATTTTCTGAGACTGCCATAGGTACAATTGCAGATCTACTATTTTTAGGCTGTGCTACACCTCCGTTTAATACCGCATTTACTACTAAAACCACATCAGCCATTGTGATGTCATTATCAGAATTGATGTCTGATGCCTCAAATACAAATTTTTCAGGAGTTTCTCCAAGTACATAATTAACAACGTTTACAACATCTCCCATTGTAACTAATAAATCGTCGTTTGAGTCTCCAAGAATTAAATCATATATACCAAATATGCTTTCATTGCGATTGGTAATAACGTCGTTGGCATCATTGTTGGTTAGTCTGATGTTTGTTATTGCCAATGTTTTGTCCCCCACTTCTGCATCAGCGTCAATATCTACAGTCAGATAGAATATATCGCCCTCATTTCCTGTGAAATTGTAATTTTTAGAAGAGTATATAATTATTCGAATTGAGCCATCGGCTTGTAACTCTGAAGAAACAGTATGAGTATTGGATTTGCGATCAGATAATTCGATTACATAATCGCCATATTTATCAGTCGTAGCAGTTACTCCAGAGGGAAGATGTATATCACATTGCAAAGCTGTAAATTCTCGATTATTTACCATCTTAAACGGAATTTGCATTTGGCGACCACGATAAGCCTTAATTGCATCAACAAAAATAGTGTTTGATGTGTTAGGAGTAATTGAGAATTTGCTAATCATTTCAAATTCCATATCTTCAATCATATAAGTAAATACGGCTTGATAGTCCCCAATTGTGCATGGCGTTTCACTCATAGTTTCTCCATCTTTTGTGCGATACTCCTTAAGTGTCAATTCGTATGGGAAATTAGTGGTATAACTTAGCTTCTCCCCATCAATTGTTCCTTTCCATGTTACTGATTCACAAATTGCCAATTTTGCCCAATTGGCATCTGCTTTATAAGCCATTGCATTGGGAACGTATGCTGTTGCTCCACTTTTTGCATTGTTGAGAGCCGGTGGAACTTCGGCATACGAAATTATAATTGGCGAGTTACAACCATAAAATGCAGTAACACTGTCGGCAAGAATTGCAGTAGGAGTGGCAGTGGTTGAGCTAAGTCCAAAATTCCCTGATTTGTAGATTCTTACCGCCTTTGCATTCCATTCAATAATTTTAATTGACGCAGGTTGAAGAATATAATCAGGTATTATCTCTACATTTTTACCTATTGTCAATTTTATTAACTTATCATCTGGGAATATTCCCGAGCCGGTTGATGTACATTGTGCTGCATTATATGTTGCAGAAATCATATTATTACATTCTGCAAATGCTGTTGCTGATAATTGAGTAACTGATTCTGGAATAGTAACCGATTTCAAAGAATTATTGGCATAAAATGCTGAAGTTTCAATGCCTGTTAGTCCTTCTGGCAACTCAATTTCAGTAAATTTCGCATCGGCAAAAGCGTATTTTCCTATGCCTTTTAAGGTGCTAGGAAGCGAAACTATTTCCAATGATGAACAACCTTTAAATGCACAACTTCCAATATATTCCACTCCTTCAGGGATTGTTACTGATTTAATTTTGTTTAGACCTTGGCATAATCCAAGATAAATCTGTTGTATATTTTCTCCAAATGAAACCTCTGCGATATTTGAACAACCATTGAAGTAGGCATAAGTGTTCCTGTCGGTCCATGCACTTCCATAGTACGTTGATGTTGTGGGGAGTATTGAATTTTGTTGTATAGATGTTAAACCTAAGCAATTGCTAAATGCACAATTACCAAGAGAGTTAAGATTAATAGGTAATACTAATTTCCCAGATATATTTGTATTTGCAAATGCATATTCTCCAATAGTTGTAACCGACTCAGGCAAGTATAGTTCTCCTGAAATTTTACTATTTTTAAAAGCGTAATTGTCTATTTTTGTTATGGATTTACCCAATTTAAGTGAAGTAAAATTTGTATAATAGAATGCATAATTGTCAATCTGTGTTACATTATCGGGAATAATAAGTTCGCCGGACAAACCAGTACATCCGTAAAATGCATTTCCGCAAATTGTCTTCAAGTTTTGGGGTAATTTTAATTCACCATTCAGTCCTGTACAATCATTAAAAGCATTTCCTCCAATCACTTCAACTGTTGATGGAATTGTAATTGAACTTAAAGATGTACAACTGTTGAATCCACTGAGTCGAGTAAGTCCTTCGTTAAGTTTTACGGTTTTAAGACTTTTACAATAACAAAAAGCATTATCTGCTAAAATCTTTACGGTATTAGGTAATACGAGCGATGTTATTTTTGCATTATAAAAAGCTTCATAGTGAATCTCTTCAACATTTTCTCCCCATGTTATAGATGTAATAGGACAATTATAGAATATATACTCAGGAATTCGTTTCACGTCATTGCCAATAATTACAGTAGATAATTTTTGGCAATTAGTAAATGAGTAACCCGACGCACTTGTTGCAGTACATGATATGGCATTGTAATTTACTTTATTCAGAGACGCACATCCACTAAATGCATAGATCCCAATAGAAACTACTGATTTACCAATTGTTACCGATGTAACTCCAGTAAAGTTCCGAAATGCATTTTGTGGTATAATCGTTACCTTATCACCTATATAAATATTAGCAGTATTTGTGCAACCATCAAATGCATCCGACATTGATGAACATTCGGTGGCATTGAAGTTTACTTGTGCAATTGAAGTACAACCTTGAAATGCGCGATTGCCAACAAAAGTTACCCCTTCGGGGATTGTAATACTTCGTAACGCAGTTAAACCTTTGAATGCGTAAGCGGGGATAATTTTTACAGCATCACCGATTGAAACTGAGCGCACTGAAATACAGCCATTGAATGCAGTTGCATCACTTGCCCCCATAGTTGAACATTCCGATGCATTGTAGCTAATACTTTCCAAACCGGTACAACCGTTAAAAGCGTTGTTGCCAATAGTGGTGATTGTTGATGGAATTGATACCGATGTCATGCTAGTAGCATTATTAAATGCTTGAGTCGCAATTTGAACAACGGTGTAGGTTGCCCCATTGAATGTCACTGTTTCGGGAATAACAACATTACCCGATGCCGAATTATTTTCGGTAGTTTCAACGGTTAAAGCCTCAGGGGAGATGATGTTGTAATTCAAGCCCCCAATAGAGAAGTCATAGGCATAAGATGAAAATCCTATGACCAGCATTGTGGCTAACGACAAATGCTTTTTTGAATAATTTAATTTTTTCATAATTAGTTTATATTGAGTTAAACATTATTTAGTCAAATGTTTCTCAATCCTCGGCGAAACGGTTAACGTATAGATATAAAAAAGGTGTGAGGATTGTATCTATTCTTATCCTAATTCCAGGTCTTGGCGTACCTTCTACACGGATAAGACGACAGCCCCACACCGATTGGTTATATATACAATTACCCCTCACGGGTAGGTATATAACTACCGATGTAGGTGTCATCGTCATGTTATCTTCGTGTAGATTCAAACCGCCAAGTTTGGAATTAGAAGATAAAATTTCAATAACACCTTTTGATAGATTGCTCTATCTATTCTTATGTAATCGGAGGCTGTCTCTACAACCTCATTGTTTAATTACTGCAAAAGTAAGGTAAATATTTGACAATTATTGATTAAAATGAAAAAATATTACCCTTTTGTGTAATTATAAATTACTCACCATGCATTTCAATTATACGTTGTGCATTTTTAATTATTTATTATCTCACTGCGATAACTTCGATTTCTACGAGAACTTGTTTTGGGAGTTCTTTTACTGCTACGGCTGAGCGTGCAGGGAATGGTGCAGTGAAGTTTTCGGCATACACCTTGTTCATGTCAGCAAAAAGGCTCATGTCGGCAAGGAATACCGTTGTTTTTACCACATTGTCCATTGTCAAGCCTGCTTCAGCAAGGATAGCTTTGATATTAGCCATTGATTGTGCTGCTTGAGCTTCGATACCTTCAGGGATTTCGCCTGTTGCAGGATTTACAGGGATTTGACCAGAGATAAATACAAATGAACCTGTGTCGATTGCTTGGCTATAAGGGCCGATTGCACCAGGTGCGTTAGTTGTTGCGATTACTTTTTTCATTGTAAAATAGTTTTAATTATTATTTGTTTTAATGTCAATATCTTTTAGTAGAATAGTGTCGGCTTGACTGTTAAAACTATCGATAACGTTATCAACCGAACTATTGATGTTTTTGAATGTATTGTCAAAGTTGGGGATAAATCCCGATACGCCATGGCGATTAAGTTTGTCGAGCACAAAGGCGATAGATAATTTGTTGATGTCGCTTGATGGTTGGAATCCTAGTGCGTCATCGGCTTTGTCGCGAATCACTCGCACAACGAGATTTGCGTCAATTAATCGCTCTACTATATCTATGGATATGCGTGAGGGAAAATCATATTTAGTGGTCAGCTCTTCGAGAGTTATTGCTTTATCTTCGTTGGCAAAGTGTTTTGTAATGACGCACATAATTGCCAATGTGATTTTGGTGCGATAATCATCGGAGATTTGATTGATTTTGTCGGAGAAATTAAAGCGATAGATGCTTTGTGATGAGTAGCAAATCGCAATACCCGAGAGGATTATAATCCATGAGAATTGCAACCATATCAATAACAATGGTAGCAATGAGAAACTACCATAGATGGCGTTGTATTTTGATACATACATCTGCCCCGATACAAATATCCATTGCAAAATCAAGAACCCAGTACCAGTAAATATCCCTGCGATAAGGGCATTTTTGAATTTTACCTTGGTGTTGGGGATGAGCATAAACATGGCTGCAAAAAATAGCCATGTAAATATGTATGACGCGCATTTTAATAATATGGAGATGATGGGCGACATAAATTCAAATGCAAATAGATTTTGTAGGGTAGAGGTCATAAATAATGACAAACCACTTGAGCATATCATCAAAATTGGCAATATTAGTAACATTGCAGTGTAGTCGGTAATCATGCGCAATATGCTACGCCCCTGTTTTATCCCCCATATAGAGTTAAAAGCACTTTCAATATTGCTCATTAGTGATATCATGGTCCAGAGTAATAACACAACACCTATCCCCACAAAGATGCCTTGTGAAGATTGAGCAAGATAAGCATCAACAAATCCCACAACAGTGTCTAATGTCTCTTTTTGAGCAGGGATATAATTAAAAAGTTGTGTTTCTAAGATTTTATGAAATCCAAATCCACGACCTATGGCAAAAAGTATGGCAAGTGCTGGAACAAGCGCCAATATAGTATGATAGGTGAGAGCAGCCGCTTGTGATTGAAGTTTGGCATTAAGAAATGACTTAACAGTGAGATTTAAGGTTTTGATTAATCCTACGTACCAATTATTGCGAGTGTCGCTCCACACATCACTCCATAGATATTTCCAAAGAGAGATTGACTTATCGGTGATTTTGGTAATGAAATCCATATTTGCCATATATTTTATACAAAAATAGAGAAAATAAGTTGATTTGAGATAAAAACAATTACATAAACCGAGAAAAAATGGCATCAAATGATTTTTTTTGAAAAAAAAGAAGAAAATATTTGGTGGGAATAAAAAAAGTCCTTACCTTTGCACCCGTAATCGAAACACAACCTTGATTGGAGAGATGGCAGAGTGGTCGATTGCGGCGGTCTTGAAAACCGTTGAGGGTAACACCTCCGGGGGTTCGAATCCCTCTCTCTCCGCAAAGGAAGCTTTTTAGCTTCCTTTTTTTGTTTTAATCAAAAAAGGAAATTATGGATAAGGTATCGGACAACCCTTTAAAAAACCGAGAACATGCACAATCGCTGTTGATTGTCGTGGTGGCTCTTTTTGTGACACTATATCTTGTGTCGAATATTATGGCTGTAAAGGTCATAGGTCTTTTTAATCTCTTCTATTTTGATGCTGGAACAATTACATTCCCATTCGCTTATATGCTTGGTGATGTATTGACCGAGATTTGGGGGTATCGCACTGCTCGCAAGGTTATTTTCATGACATTTGTGTGTAACGTGATATTAGTGTTGTGTACCCAAATAGGGGTGTGGCTTCCATCGGTTGACTATCTCGATCCTACAGCATCGGCCTACGATCATATATTTAATTATGTGCCTCGCATAGTAATAGGTTCGCTTGCTGGGTTCTTGTGTGGGGAATTGTCAAACGCATGGCTCATGGAGCGAATAAAGAAATGGACTAATGGTCGTCGCCTTTGGGTGCGAACAATTGGTAGTTCAATGGTTGCATACATTTTTGATACTGTGCCTTTTGTATTGATAGCTTTCCTTGGAGTTGTTTCAACGCATGATTTGATTTATATGTTGGTATTCCAGTATGTCTCAAAATTATTGATTGAAGCGATATTTGGTACTCCTATGGCATACGCAGCAATTGCGTTCCTTCGTAAGAATGTGTTGAAATAGCGATTCATGGAGCGATATGCCATAATTCATCAAAAGTTCCCGCGCGAGTTTGTACTACTACAAGGCACAGGGTGTAGATGGGGAAAGTGTGTGTTTTGCGATTATCATACCGATGTAAGCGATAATCCCTTTGATGTAAATAAAGAGGTGCTTGCACAGGTAACAGGTCGATACGGTGTGCTCGATGTGATAAATTCAGGTTCGGGAATAGAACTTGACGATGCAACAATTGCGTTGATAAAGCAAGTCGTGGAGCAGAAGAATATTCACACTATATGGTTTGAAATGCACTATATGTATCGCAATCATCTTGAAGCATTTGCTCAACGATTTGCTCCTACTAAAGTGAAATTCCGTTGTGGTATTGAAACTTTTGATGCCGATTT
Organism: Muribaculaceae bacterium; assembly: GCA_017559355.1. Taxonomy (GTDB): domain Bacteria; phylum Bacteroidota; class Bacteroidia; order Bacteroidales; family Muribaculaceae; genus RGIG4079. The sequence continues at coordinate 13,512 of JAFYSL010000077.1, read as the reverse complement.
GCGTGATTATTGGCAAAAAGGTGTCTCTCGTGATGTTACTCCCGAAGATGTGGCTCGATATTTTCAAGGGGTGTGTTTGCTGTGTGGCACTGAAGGGGAACCACAAGAACATATTCTCAACGACATTAAAATAGCAAAGCAACACTTTGAATATATGAGCATCAATTTGTTTAATGAAAACTCTACATGCATTAAACGAGATGAGCAATTGCAAAAGTGGTTTGTTGATGAGGTGTATCACAAGATTAAAGATGATTTCCAAATTGAAGTGCTATTAAATAATACCGATTTAGGAGTTGGATAAAAAGAGGATAATCAGTTGCTAAAGTGCAGATTTTGTGATAATTTTGTTGCTCCAAACTTTATTTATATGAATAAACTATTTAATACAATTCTTATATGCATAGCATTGATGGTGGTTGTATCGTGTGACCAATCAAGCGATGCGAACTCTGAAAATCAAATTGATTCAGTAGAGGTAGAGGAGTTAATACCTGATTCTGCTAATGTAATTGAAACTAAAGAACCTCTACGAGTTGCAACAAATTATAAGTTTGCTACACCAAATGAGGCTATCGAGTTTATGAAAAATTCGGGGGAATGGGATAAATATTCCGAAAGTATAATCCCACAAATGACATTCGATTGCTTGAGCTATGCTCAAAAATTGTTGAATAGTCCATATAATAGATTTATTGTAGTCGACAAGCATCGTATGCGTGTAATTCTCTTTGACCGATATGGTCGTGAGGAGAAAAGCTATAGAATGGCATGTGCAAAGAATTATGGATCAAAGCATCAAAAAGCCGATTCGCGCACTCCCGAAGGATTTTTTTCTGCGCAAGGGGTATATGATAGCACCGACTGGCTATTCCGTGATGATGATGGCACACTTAGTCGCAAAAGAGGACAGTTTGGACCTCGATTCATTCGTTTGCGCACTCCAGTAACATCGCAAATTGGTATTCATGGCACTTGTGCTCCATGGTCGATAGGTGGTCGTTGTAGTCATGGGTGTATTCGCATTACAAACGAACAGATATTGGAGCTTGTGGAATATGTAGAAGTGGGTATGCCTATTATTGTGAGTCCTGGATTAAAAGATACCAAGGTTAACATGGCTGAGGGTTATGATATTCCATGGATTAGCACAAATGGTAAACCTATATATAAGTATGTGCATGTAGATACTACAACAACCGTTGATACTTTAGTAGAAGTAGCAGTAGATACAATTAGCTTTGCCGTTGATACAATTGGCGCAAAAGAAGAGAAAAATACAACTGAAGTCGTTGATACGATAAAGAAATAAAAAAGCATAGCGCAGACTATAAGCCGGGTTATGTCGCCGTGGTACTGTCCCAAAGGGAGATGCCACGGCGTTTCGTCATTTATCTGAACGATGTGTCGCCACACCGCTTGAAACGTGCGTTTCAGCACTCTACCCCCCGGCAATGGACGAGCAGCCCTTAAATGCCGGTATACTTGAGCTTGCAACCCATAAGGCATGCGGCACGCGATATCACTATTGCGTCCGGTGGGCTCTTACCCCACCTTTTCACCCTTACCTCACGATGGAGGCGGTTATTTTCTGTCACACTACTCTACCGTTACCGATAGCTTCTCGTTAAGAAATATGGTGCTCTGTGTTGCCCGGACTTTCCTCACACCCCTCATGCGTGGGTGAGCGACGAAACATCCGCGCTTGCTTTTGTAGTACAAAGGTACTTATTTTATTGGATATAGAAAAGGTTGTGATACCAAATTGTATCACAACCTTTATAAGTATAGCACTGAGAGTGTATTAGCGTCCGCTTGCTACGACTTTGTCTTTTAGATATTTATTAAAGTCGGTTTGGGCAAGAAGTTCCTCCATAGTCATGTGCATGCGATAGCGCCAGTAGTGGCGTGGATTAGCGGGCACGTTGATTTGTTCTTCGAGTGGGTTTTCGCGACGGAGTTTGCCATCGATTGAAAGCCAGTCTTGGAGTGGAAGAATACAGAGCATTGATGGAGAGTTGAGGTGGAGACTCACAATCTTATCACACACCCAAGGTTCAGCAAAGTAAGGTGCTTCGCCACCTGCTTGGAGCATGTTGTTGAAGAAGTGTTGAGTTTTTTCGTGATCCTCTTCCCACCATTGGCGTATACCACCCATGTCGTGAGTAGATGTTGTGCATACTGATTGATATGGATAGTGCCATGTGTTGCCAAATTCAGATTTAGGATCTTTAGGCATGCGTTGAATTTCTAGTGAAAGAATTTGAAGAGCACTCATCACAGCAGGAACACAATCTGGAATCATACCAAGGTCTTCTGCACACACAAGCATATCGGTAGCATCGGTCAATGCAGGGAGTTTCCACATTGCTTTGCCATACCAGAAGTCGTTGTGGCGATGGTAGAAGAAGTCGTTGTATAGACGGTCGTAACACCATTTTTCGTAGTCGTTCAACGAACGATAGATATATGTGTGTTGAGCTGAGATGCGTGGGTGGTATTTGCCTTTTTCTTCAGGGTCTTCGATAAACAATACTTCGTCGATGAGTCCAAGAAGTGCATTGCAAATTCTTTCGTTTTTCTCGTTCTTTTCTTGATTGTCAAAGTAGTTAACCACTTTGCGTTGAGTGTTAAACTCTTCTTTGAGTTTGTAGCGGCCATAGCCTACGCTGTTGAGGAATACATTGCGTACCTCGTCGGTGTATTCGCCAAAGAAATCGTGCAAAAAGTAATCCATGATGTATGGAGTAGTTTGCAAGTCAACATCAATCCAGAAGTCGTAATTGTAGCGCAATTCTTCGGGAGAGAATGGTAGGGCAGGGCTAAATACACCAAGCAAGCCATGAACAGCGTCCATAGGGATTTGCCAAATGCGGAAGAAGCCAAGAACGTGGTCGATGCGATAAGCGTCAAAGTATTCCGACATTTTGCAGAAACGTGCTTTCCACCATGCAAAACCATCTTTGTTCATTTCTTCCCAGTTATATGTTGGGAAGCCCCAGTTTTGACCTAAAACAGAGAAGTCATCGGGTGGAGCTCCTGCTTGGCAATCCATATTAAACAATCGTGGTGAAATCCAAGCATCTACGCTTGTGCGAGAGATACCGATGGGGATATCGCCTTTGATTGCTACGCCTTTGCTATGAGCATAGTCGCGTACATAGCGCATTTGTTTGTCGAGATTATATTGAATGTAGTAAACATAGTTAATCTCGTATTCGTTTTCTTTTACAAATTTAGCAACTTTCTTTTCGTCATAGTTGGCATATTCACCCCAATTCATAAAGTCGGGAGTGTGGAATTTATCGCGCAACACGCAGAATGCTGCATAAGGGGTCAACCAGTCGGCATTGCGATTGACAAATTCTTTGAAATCTTTTGATGCAACAACTTTCGCGCCATTTTGAGCAAAAATTTCGCGGGTAAAAGCAATTTTGCCTTGGTTTACGCGTTCGTAGTCGATTTCTTTTAGTTCGTTAAGTTCTTTGCCGAGATTGTCATAATATGCTTGGCGTTCGCTATCCTTGAGTGTGCCAAGTTCTTGTAGACGCAAATACATTGGGTGTAATGCAAATGTAGAGTTGGCGTTGTAAGGATATGAATCGGTCCAAGTATGAGTCATTGTGGTGTCGTTGATTGGGAGGAGTTGGAGGAATTTTTGTCCAGTAACTTCAGCCCAGTCAATCATTTTCTTCAAGTCATAGAAATCACCTGCACCAAAGTCCTCTTCGGTACGCATTGAGAATACAGGTATTGCAACACCAGCACCCTTCCAAGGAGCAAGAGGATTGATGAAGCGCATTCCAGCAACTACCATCACCTCATTCTTTTGTGTGGGAGTGAGGTTGAAAACACGGTTATTGCCACCTTCCCAAGCAACTACTTCAAGAGTGTCTTTTTTGAGGATGATGAATTTATATTCAAAGTTTGGTTCAAGAGCTTTGAAGTCAATATTTACATTCCATTCGGGGAATGCAGAGTCGTTCATTAAAACGGCTTTGCTTGCATCCCAGTTTCCGAGTGCTTCAATGCCACCACATATAGCAAGAACTTCGTCGCTCTTTACCATTGGAGCAGTAACGCGAAGGTTGAGAATGCCATATTTAATATTTAGTGGTTTTTGAGGCTCTTCGCGATGACAAATACAGTCGGTAAACGCTGAAGAATAGTATGGTCTATCCCAAGGTTGGTCTTGCCAAAGATCGTGGATTTCGTAGTTTTTAGCGCTTCTTCCACGGCGAAAATTATGACCTTTTCCCCATTCTTTTTTTGTGTAGCCATTTTCGTGGCGAATGAGATATTGGTATTGAAAATCAGGAGTAGAGTCAGCTACCTCTAATTCGAGCGACCATAACTCCGATCCATTAAGGTTGAGTTTAATGGCTTGTTGTTCATCTCCGTTACCGAGTTCGGGGATGTTGCCAGTTAAGTATACCGACTCACCCCAGTTTGTGCAATAGTCGATATTGAATAAAATTTTCATAATTTATGCTTTTTTCGTTGTATTATTAAGTTACACATGATTCGCTAAGGAATCACTTGTAAAGATAATCATTATTCAAATACAAACGGCCAAATTTTGAGAAAAAAATCAAAATTCAGCCGTTTTGATGAAATTTATTGAATTATTGCTTCTTTATCCGCATTTTGATGTGCCACAAGATGTACAAATCAAGCAGCCTTCTTGGTAGATAAGAGTTTCTTGACCACAGTTAGGACAAGTTTGACCTTTTGCTTTCATGCCGTTAGGAAGGTATTTTTTCAAAGCACGTTCTACACCCATTTTCCAAGTGTTGATTGATTGGCTATCAAGTTCAAGACTACCAATTAGTTTCAATACTTGATCGATGGGCATTCCGTAACGCAATACACCTGAGATAAGTTTTGCATAGTTCCAATATTCAGGATTGAATTTGTCAGAGAGGCCTTCGATTGTAGTTTTGTAGCCACGTTTGTTGATGAATTGGAAGTCATAACGTTTGTTGCCATTTTCGTCAATCGCTTTGATGATTTTACCGCTTGTAACTGATTTAGGACAGAAGATGCCATCTTCGTCATCGGCAAGACCGGTAAAGATTTCATACGGTTCGCCATCAATAAGACCTACGAATGCAATCCATTTTTCTTTGTTGTTTTGGAAACGAACAACGTCGGCGTCAAGTTCGATTGGACGTTTAGCAACGTGAGGCTTAATCTCGTCAGCAGCATGTTCGCTTTTTTTATCAAGAGAAACCAATACGCCAGCACGAGATCCATCACGATATACTGTACAACCTTTACAACCCGATTTCCATGCTTCAACATAGAGGTTGTTGACGAGTTCTTCGCTTACATCGGCTGGGAGGTTGATTGTTACAGAAATTGAGTGGTCAACCCATTTTTGAACGCGACCTTGCATTTTTACTTTTTCCAACCAGTCAACATCGTTTGATGTCGCTTTGTAGTAAGGAGATTTTGCAACGAGTTCGTCGAGTTCTTCTTGTGTGTAATTGCTCCGTTTCTCGATGTTGTTTAACTTCATCCACTCCAAGAATTTTGGGTGGTAAACAACATATTCTTCAAATGCATCGCCTGTTTCGTCAATGAAATCAACGTGTACGTCAACGTCATTAGGATTAACTTTACGGCGGCGTTTGTATACAGGAAGGAATACTGGCTCAATTCCAGAAGTTGTACGAGTCATAAGGCTTGTAGTGCCTGTAGGTGCAATGGTCAAACATGCGATGTTACGACGACCATATTTTACCATATTTTCGTATAATTCAGGGGAAACTTCCTTCAATCGATTGATGAAAGGATTGTTCTTTTCTCTTTCAGCATCAAAGATTTCGAATGCACCACGTTGGCGAGCCAATTCCACTGAAGAACCATAAGCAGCAATAGCAAGTGTTTGGTGTACTTTTTCAGAGAAATCTGTTGCTTCTGGAGTACCGTAACGAAGACCGAGTGCAGCAAGCATATCACCTTCAGCAGTAGTACCCACACCAGTGCGACGACCTTTGAGTGTCTTAGTCCTAATTTTGTCCCAAAGATTGCGTTCGATTGATTTAACTTCTTCAGTTTCTGGGTCTGAATCAATTTTTTCAAGAATCTTGTCGATTTTTTCCATTTCAAGGTCGATGATATCGTCCATGATGCGTTGAGCTTTTGCAACATGAGTCTTGAATAGGTCAAAATCAAAGTAAGCTTCGGGAGTAAATGGATTTACTACATACGAATATAGGTTGATAGCGAGTAGACGACAACTATCGTAAGGACACAAAGGAATTTCACCACAAGGGTTGGTTGAAATTGTACGGAAACCAAGGTCAGCATAGCAATCGGGTACAGATTCACGAGTAATAGTATCCCAGAAAAGGATGCCTGGTTCAGCCGATTTCCATGCATTGTGGATGATTTTGTTCCAAATTTCAGTTGCGTTAACCTCTTTTGTCATTACAGGGTTAGGGCTGTCAACAGGATATTGTTGAACGTATGGTTTACCCTCGATTGCAGCTTTCATAAAGGCGTCATCGATTCTCACTGATACGTTTGCTCCAGTAACTTTGCCTTCAGTCATTTTAGCATCAATAAACGATTCAGAATCGGGGTGTTTGATGCTAACAGAAATCATCAACGCTCCACGACGACCATCTTGGGCTACCTCACGAGTGGAGTTAGAGTAGCGCTCCATAAATGGCACTAGACCAGTAGAGGTAAGTGCTGAGTTTTTAACAGGAGTGCCTTTAGGACGAATGTGTGACAAGTCGTGACCTACACCACCACGACGTTTCATTAATTGTACTTGCTCTTCATCGATGCGAATAATGCCACCATAAGAGTCGGGGTTGCCATCGATACCGATAACGAAACAGTTAGAGAGTGAACCAACTTGATGATTGTTGCCAATACCCGACATTGGACTACCTTGAGGTACAATATATTTGAAGTTTTCAAGAAGACCAAGAAGCTCTTCTTTGCTCATTGGAGAATCATATTTGTTCTCAATGCGTACAATCTCGTCGGCGATACGATTGTGCATATCGGCGGGAGTTTTTTCGAAAATATTTCCATACGAATCCTTGAGTGCATATTTGCTCACCCAAACACGCGCTGCGAGTTCATCGCCACCGAAATATTCTAAAGAAGCTTCAAAGGCTTCGTCGTAAGTGTAGATTTTTTGTTCCACGATGCTTGTTTTTTAGAAAGGTTTTGAGGTTAGATTTTAATTAATGTTTGTTGATGAAATTTCACTTTGCAAAAGTCTAAAAAATATTTTATCTGACCAAATTTATTAACTATTATTTTTCAACATTTTTTCAAAGTTATCCAAAACGAAAAGTTAATATACAGTGTAATAGGTATGTAGCTATTTGGTATTGTTGTGAAAGTTTTCCAAAATGAAAAACTGTATAAAATTTCAAGTATTTGATTTGTGTTTATGATTATTGCATAAAAAGATTAAATATATTACTTTTGTGGATAGAAATAAATGATATAAAAATGGATAAAAATTATTTTGAAAATCGACGTACAGTACGCCGTTATACAGGAGAGGAAATCTCTGATGAAATATTATCTCAAATGTTGGCAGAAGCAGCACATGCTCCAACAACAGGTAATATGCAACTTTATAGTGTTATAACAACTCGCACCGAAGATGGGAAGGCAAAGCTTGCCCCATTTCATTTTAATCAGCCATCGGTGATGGGATGTAATGTTGTTTTAACTTTTTGCGCCGATTTTAATAGGTTTGTAAAATGGTGCAACGCAAGTGACGCAATACCCGGTTATGATAACTTCCAATCGTTTATGACGGCTGTACTTGATACGGCACTTTTTGCTCAACAATTTTGCACGATTGCCGAAATGCGTGATTATGGTTGTTGTTATCTCGGCACAACCACATATAACGCTCCCCAAATAGCCGAAGCATTAAATCTTCCCAAGCGAGTGGTGCCCGTAACAACAATCACACTTGGAGTTCCTGATGGGGAAGCACCAATGAGTGATCGACTTCCAATCAAAGCAATTCTACATAAGGAATCATATTGCGATTATACAGCAGAGACGGTAAAAGCACACTATGCCGAAAAAGAAGCTCGTGAAGATAGTAAGAAATTCGTAGCAGAAAATGGCAAAGAGTCATTAGCCCAAGTGTTCACCGATGTGCGTTATACAAAACAAGCTAATGAACACTTCTCAAAAATATATCTTGATTTTATCAAAAAATGTATGTTTGAAATTTAATTAATAAAAGTGATATGATAAAAATTTTATTTAACTTTTTCGCATTTTGCGTATTTGTTGGATTAAGTGCATCAGCTGATGCATATTACATTGTAGGAGATATAAATAATTATAATGCACCAACAAATATGTCAGAATCAGAAAGAGGCAAGTATGCCTTAACCGATGACGATGGTGATGAAATATATTCATTAATAATCAATATTCCAAAAAATAAATTTAGTTTCGTGCTATTTAAGGGAATTGTTGATTGGAATTCACGCGATATTTATTGGGCTACGGTACCTATAGAAATGGTAGATGAGACAGAAATATTGTTGACAAAAACAGTGTCACAAAATATTTCATATTCAAATTGGGAAGGAGGAGAGGTACAGCTCGAATTTGATTCAAAAACAGAACGTCTTAAAATTCGCAGTTTGGAAATAGATAATGCCGAAATATTATATTTGGTGGGTGCTCCAACTGGATACATAGAGCCAACAATAGAAAATAAAGAACTATTTAAGGAGTATGCATTTGCCGATATTGATGGCGATGGTATATACAAAGGTTCTATTTCAATTCCGTCAGATGCTTTTGAATTTTGTTTTGCGAAAGGGTTGAATGGTGATTCGACTACGTATGTTGTACCCAATAATTCAGAAGTGGTAAAATTTGATTTCTATGGAATTTACGAAGGAGCAACAAACTATACACAATCTCTTCAATATTGGACTTATAACGATTGGCAATCAACCGAAGATATAGAGGTTGTTTATGATTCAAACTTAAATACAATTTCATTTACATGTGGAGCCTTGGAACAAACAAAATACTTATACCTTATCGGCACGCCATCGGGCTGGATTGGTCCTGATAGCGGGAATGAACCATATTTGAGAAAATGGAGGTTGAAAAATAGTGAGGATAATGAGAATGTATATAAGGGCGAATTTGAGATTGACAACAGTCAGCAATTAGTGTTCAGATTTTATGATGCATTAACTGGTTGGGACGGTGGAAGAAGCTATGGTTGTGAAGTTGATGATAATGTATTCCATTATAACATTGATGAGAATGGCATTTATCAAGGAGTAATTAAAAAAGGAAAAGGAAGTTGGGCTTTCGCTCAATGGCCTACTAATAAATTATATATAGAGGTCGATTTTTCGAATATGACTGTGCTTTTTTCATGTAATGAGGCTTCGGTAAATGTAGTAATCGAAGATGATATTAATATATGTGTAGTTGGCGAAAATATGCTTTCTATTGAAACCACAAATGAAAATGTGTGTTATGAAATATATAATATGCAAGGACTACTCGTTGGAAAGGGCGCTGACAAGATTATTAACTTGGAAGGCTTTTGTCAAGGAGTATATCTTATTAAGATAGAGGATGCTGAAAACTATAAAGTTAAAAGATTTATAGTGCGATAAAAATTGTATAAATTGCAGATATAAAAAAAAAGAATGGCACCCGATTGGGTGCCATTGCTGTTATGGAATATCCGCTTGGAATTATTCTTCCATGAGGATTTCGAGCATCTTAATTGCTGATACAGGAATGCGAGTACCAGGACCGAAGATTGCAGCAACACCAGCTTTGTAGAGGAAGTCATAATCTTGAGCAGGGATAACACCACCTGCAACAACGATAATGTCTTCGCGACCGAGTTTCTTCAATTCGTCGATAACTTGTGGCACGAGAGTCTTGTGACCAGCAGCCAACGATGATACGCCGAGGATGTGAACGTCGTTTTCAACAGCTTGACGAGCAGCTTCGGCTGGAGTTTGGAACAATGGTCCCATATCCACGTCAAATCCACAGTCAGCATAACCTGTTGCCACAACTTTAGCCCCACGGTCGTGTCCATCTTGACCCATTTTCGCAATCATGATGCGAGGTTGACGACCTTCTTTCTTTGCAAATTCTTCACACAATTGTTGTGCTTTAACGAAGTCTGCATCTTGTTTTGTTTCGCTTGAATACACGCCTGAAATAGTTCTAATTACTGCTTTGTAACGACCTACGACAGCTTCGCAGGCATCTGAAATTTCACCAAGAGTAGCACGAAGACCAGCAGCCTTAACAGCGAGGTCGAGGAGGTTGCCCTCTTTTGTGCGTACACATTCGGTAATTGCTTCGAGCGCTTTCTTAACCGCTTCTTCATCGCGACCTGCTTTAACAACGTCGAGACGAGCGATTTGGTCTTTGCGCACTTCAGTGTTGTCGATTTCAAGGATATCGATAGGATCTTCGTGATCAAGACGATATTTGTTGATGCCAACAATTGTTTGACGGCCAGAGTCGATGCGAGCTTGAGTACGAGCTGAAGCTTCTTCGATGCGGAGTTTTGGAAGACCACTTTCGATAGCTTTAGCCATACCACCAAGTTTTTCGATTTCTTGGATGTGAGCCCAAGCACGTTGAGCGATTTCGTTAGTAAGAGATTCTACATAGTAAGAACCAGCCCATGGGTCGATTTCTTTAGTAATGTATGTCTCTTCTTGAATATAGATTTGAGTGTTACGAGCAATACGAGCTGAGAAGTCGGTAGGAAGTGCGATAGCTTCGTCGAGCGCATTTGTGTGAAGTGATTGAGTGTGACCAAGAGCAGCACCCATAGCTTCGATACATGTACGACCCACGTTGTTGAATGGATCTTGCTCTGTGAGTGACCAACCCGATGTTTGTGAGTGAGTACGCAATGCGAGTGATTTTGGGTTTTTAGGATTGAATTGTTTAACAATCTTAGCCCAAAGCATACGAGCAGCACGCATTTTTGCAACTTCCATGAAGAAGTTCATACCGATTGCCCAGAAGAATGACAAACGAGGAGCAAATGCGTCGATATCCATACCTGCATTTACACCGGCACGAAGGTATTCAAGACCGTCGGCAAGAGTATAAGCCAACTCAATGTCACAAGTTGCACCTGCTTCTTGCATGTGATAACCTGAGATAGAGATTGAGTTGAATTTAGGCATATTTTGAGAAGTATACTCAAAGATGTCAGCGATAATGCGCATTGAGAATTCAGGTGGATAAATATATGTGTTACGCACCATGAACTCTTTCAAAATGTCATTTTGGATAGTACCAGCCATTTCTTCGAGTTTAGCACCTTGTTCAAGACCAGCATTGATGTAGAATGCGAGTACAGGAAGTACAGCACCATTCATTGTCATTGACACTGACATTTTGTTCAAGGGGATACCATCGAAGAGAACTTTCATATCGTCGAGTGAGCAGATAGATACACCTGCTTTACCCACGTCACCAACTACGCGTTCGTGGTCAGCGTCATATCCGCGGTGTGTAGCAAGGTCAAATGCTACAGAAAGACCTTTTTGACCAGAAGCAAGGTTGCGACGATAGAATGCGTTTGATTCAGCAGCAGTAGAGAAACCTGCGTATTGGCGAATAGTCCAAGGACGCATAGCGTACATACCACTGTATGGCCCACGAAGGAATGGAGGAATACCAGCAACGTAGTTGAGGTGTTCAAGGCCTTCAAGGTCATCTTTAGTATAAATAGGTTTTACAGGAATCAACTCAGGTGTGAGCCATTCTTCACCTTGTGCGATTGGAGCTTGTGCGCCACCAAAAGCATCAGCAGTTATATTGATATTTTTAAAATCAGGTCTCATAATCGATTATTTAAGAAGTTTTGCATTGAAAGCCTGAAGGGTTTCGAGAACGTTGCTACGCACATTGATGAAGTTTGTAATACCTTCAGATTGGAGTGCTTCTGTGCAAGCAGGAGCGCCAGCAACAACAAATTCAGCACGACCATCAAGAGCTTTGAAAGCTTCAGGTGCGAGAGTTTCGTATTCGTCGTCGCTTGAGCAGATAACTACTACATCAGCTTCTTTAGCTACAGCGGCTTCGATACCTTCTTGAACTGTATTAAATCCTAAATTGTCGATAATCTCATATCCTGCACAACCGAAGAAGTTAGCAGAGAATTGAGAACGAGCAAGACGCATAGCGAGGTTGCCGATAGTGAGCATAAACACTTTTGGACGATTTGCTGCAGCTTCGGTAGCAAGACGAAGTGCGTCGAAGTCGCTACTTTGACGTTTAGAAGAAAGTCCGCGACCATTATCTTCTTTTTCAGAACATCCACAAGTGCAACCACCTGCATTTTCAATCTTAGCTGCAGCCATTTCGCTGAAGTTAGGATATTGGTTTGTTCCGAGAAGAATTTCTTTACGACGAGCTACATCGCTATGGCGTTTTTCAGAAGAAGCATTTACTGCATCTTGAATAGCGCAATTGTTAACATTAGCAAGGAAACCACCTTTTTCTTCTACTTCGAGGAAGAGTTTCCATGCTTCTTGAGCGATAGATGCTGTAAGAGTTTCAACATAGTAAGAACCACCTGCAGGGTCAACAACTTTGTCGAGGTGACTTTCTTCTTTGAGAAGATATTGTTGGTTGCGAGCGATGTGTTCTGAGAACTCATCTGGAGTCTTATATGATTTGTCAAATGGAGTAACTGTAATTGAGTCAACACCTGCAAGAGCAGCCGACATAGCTTCAGTTTGGCTACGGAGCAAGTTAACGTGAGCGTCAAATATAGTTTGGTTAAATTCCGAAGTAACGGCGTGAGCCATCATTTTGCATGAGCATTTGCATTCAGGTTTGAATTGTTCAACGATTTGAGCCCAAAGCATACGTGCCGCACGGAATTTTGCAAGTTCCATGAAATAGTTAGAAGAGATACCCATGTTGAATTTGATGCGTTTTGCAACACAGTCAACAGCAACACCTGCTTCAGTGAGCATAGCGAGCCATTCAGCACCCCATGCAAGAGCATAACCTAGTTCTTGGAAAATGTAAGCACCAGCATTGTTGAACATTACTGAATCAACAGCCAATACGCGCAAACCTTTTACATCTTTAACTACATCGAGTAATTCAACTGCCATTTTTGCAATATCGCCAGGGAATTCAACACCATGTTTCAACGCTTTGCGGAATGGGTTGAAGTCGATAGAACCCTTGAATGATTCTTCTGCACCAGCAGTTTTAACAACATCAACGAGTGCTTTTGCTACTTCAGCAGCAGATTTAGGACAGCAGTTGAGGTTGATTTCAACATTTGCTAGGTCGATGCCAGCAACGAGAGTTGCAACATCTGCAGCTTCTTTTACTTTGAAACCAAGAGATGTTACACCTTTTGTCAATACGTCGAGCGCTTTTTTGTTAGCGTCAGCAGCATTGTCAGCGATGATTTCTTGGCGAGTGAGCCAGTCGTTTTCAGTGCGAGTACCACGCACATAAGGATATTCT
>JAFYSL010000076.1 GCA_017559355.1 Muribaculaceae bacterium | reverse complement strand
TTTATTGTTATTTTGAGTTAATACCATATTATTCAAAAATTGCATTTATAAATTCTTCAGGGTCAAACCCTTTTAAATCTTCCATTTTTTCCCCAACGCCAACTAATTTAACGGGTAGCCCAAATTCTTTAGCGATAGCAATTACAATGGGAATGGCAACATCAAGACCATCAAGAGCCGACACAAATGTAGCCATACCCTCGGGGAAATTGTGAATACCAATTGCTAAGGCAAGCATAAAGCCAGTACGTTTGAGTTTTTCCGATTTATTTTGGTCGTTCTCTACCCTATGAAATTCGTGAGGGTTTTCATCTTCTGGAATAAGAAAGTCAATCAATGCAATCAGCCCCATCCCCCCAAAGAAAGCAATAAGCATATAAATATTAGCCAATGTGTCGGTGTATTCACCTTTCAACACCTCGAGCGACTCGGGAATCATCTCCATAAAAGCGACATATATCATCACCCCTGCCGATAGTCCTAATGCTCCCGACAAGAAACGAGTATTTGTAGCAGTTTTTGAGAAAGCCATCAAACCGCCAATCGCTGTTGACATACCAGCCACCAACGTCAATCCAAGGGCTAGCAATATTGATTCTAATGTCAATGTTATTTCCATTCTTCAAATTGTATTAATACGATACAAAGATACAACAAATTTAATACATAATGTATAATTGAATTTCGTAGGACAACTGAGACCACTAAGTCCACTAGGGCGAATAGGTCAAATGGGATAACCTTGAGGGTGTGTTAATGAGGTGAGAAAGAATGCGGGTGTTGGCGTTGTTGATGAGAGTGCTACTTATGGAGGCGAGGTAGATTTGTGTTGTGTGTTCGCTGTCGTGCCCCATGCCGTGACTGATGACAGAAAGTGGTATCCGTTGGTCGCGTGCCACGCTTGCCCATGAGTGCCGAGCCACATACATAGTGAGTGGAGCATCGATATCGGCAAGCCTCCCCACTTGCTTGAGATATTTATTCACTCTTGCCATCACCATTTTATAACTTTGATAGGTATCGTCGAGCGACTTACATATTGGCAACAGATATGGCGAATGGGCTTTCTCTCTATATTTATTGATAATATCAAGCATAGGCTGTTCAAGGCGTATCTGCAATTGCTGACCTGTTTTCTGTCGCCGATAATATAGAATATTGTCTTTCACGTTGGCGACTTTTAAGTGTGCCATATCCACAAACGACATACCTCGGGTGTAGAATGAGAACATAAACATATCACGCGCAAAGTCGAGCAATGGTTTGTCGTGCAGGTCGAGCGAGAGTATGCGTTGAACCGATTTGAGTGGCAATGCTCGTTTCATAGTCTTAGCAATACCAGTGTAAACATGTCTAAATGGGTTACGCTGTGGAATGATGCCTTGCTCCACAGCTTGATTATATAAGGCTCGAAGGTTGCGCATATAAAATGATATGGTATTTGGCGATACACCTCGACCAATGAGATGTGCTTCGTAGCGTTGCATCATGTCGGAGTCAATCTCGGAGAGGTCTATGTCGCAGTTTTCTCGAAACGCCATAAAACTCTTTATTGCCGATGCATAGTTTTGCGCTGTGCCGTGTCGCTTTAATATTGTGAGGTGATCAATGGCATTATAGACAAAGTCAACGAGCGAAGTTGAGCATCGTTGACTTCGAAATGCTCGTGACACATCTAAAAGGTCGAATTTTTCGCCAGTTGCAACAAATTCGTCATAAATCTCTCTAATCTGCATCATATCGCATTTCACTTCGTTCATGATTGCTATCAATTGGGCTTTGCGAGCTGTATTTTTGCGAGGCAAACGCACAGCGTTACGATAAGAGTTCCATTCATGCGAATAGATGAGATGATGTGAGTTGATAGTAATTGAACGATTTCCTTTACCAACGAGTTGGTATCTAATACTCCCCAATTGATTGGGGGTATTTACCTCAAAAAAGCGTAAATTAATTTTCATAGTTAAAAAGTTATTTAATTGGTTAGGTAATTATATACATGATGGCACAAAATAGAATCTTTATATGTATCAACCCCCTCCCGGCTTCGCCGTAGTTACGGTGAGTCTCACAACCGTGCACCGGCTAAAGCCGAGTTTACCCCTCCGTCACTTCGTGACACCTCCCCTAAAAATTTTTCAAATTTTCAGAGGAGGAGTTTGGCTCACTCGTGAGCTCTTCGAGGTTCCCCTAAAATTTCTCCGTAAATTTCAGAGGGAGAGCTTCTTCAGTTATTGGGTAATATAGCTGTCCCCTTGTTTTTTGCAGAAAAAGAGGGGGACGAGAATTGCGAATTGCAATTCGGGGGGGTACTCTCCACAAATCAAATAGTTATACGGAATGTTGCGCCAACAAAGTTATAGTTCCCTAATTGGTTATTATAATAAAGGTAACTAAAGTCAGCAAGGACACTAAGGACGATGCCGTAAGGCGATGTGTATTTCATGATGCAAAGTTACAACGTAAAAAAGCGAAATAACTGCGATAATGCACAAAAACACATAAAAATGAAAGAGGAAAGAGGAAAGAGGAAAAATGAAAGATGAGAGATGAGAGAGGAAAGAGGAAAGATGAGAGAGGAAAAAGATATGTAGGTCTACTAAGACGACTACGAAAACTATGACGACTATGACTACTAATCCATATAGTGAGTGGTGCAATAATAATACAATGGAGCTATGTCAATTTTTGAATCGTGACACAGCCCCATGAACTTAGGAATTTTATTTTTCAGTTAGTGCAAATGAGTTGTTTTTAGTTGTTAAAGTAAATACTTTTCATTTTCTCCTCTTTCATCTTTCCTTTATCCTCTATTTAACGATTTCTTTTCTTGTTGAACCATCGCTCATTTTGATGATATTGATACCACGTGTAGGCTCGTTTAATAATCGACCATGAATGTCATAGCGCACTACTTCAATGGCATTATTATCAACTTTTATGCCTTCAACACCATCATACATAAAGAAAAATTCTTTCCATTGGTCGGCAGCTTGATAGTCTGAAATATTTTCTCCTGGAACATATAATTCGCAAGTCCATTTATTGATATCATCAAGGGCTTGTGTTCCACATACAGGTGGAGTGGTAGCTCGGCTATAAATTTTTGTAACTGCAGTGCAATCTGAAAAAGCTTCTTCGCCAATAGTTTTCATACCAGAACCAAAAGCAAAATAATCAAGGTTTGAGCAACCAGAGAATGCCCAATTACCAATTGATTCTACACCATCACCAATAGATACATATTTCAAATTAGTACATCCATAGAATTCATTATCTGAAATTTCGGTTTCTTTGTCGGTTATAGAAACTGCTCTCAACGATGTGTTGCGATAGAAAGGTGAATAGCCACAAGTATCAGCAGTGCTATAAGATATATTCCCACCAATATATACTGAATCAAGAGGGCAATCTACAAACATTGGATTTGAGCCATTTGAGCCTAATTCAATTATTGTTTCACGATTTGCGATTGACACTTGTTCAAGAGCTTTACATCCTCCAAATGCAAAATTACCTACTGATTCTACATTTTTAGGAATCTCAATTGCAGTTAATGAAGAACAGCGATTAAATGTATTGTTATTTATCGCAGGGATTGAAGTACCAATAATTGCATATTCCAATTTTTCACAACCTTCAAAACAATTTGAACCAATAGATTGCACCTTATTTGGAAGTTCAATACCATCAACATTACAACATTCAGCAAAAGCAAAGTCGCCAAATGTGCCACTAAATTCATCGTCGATTGTAACTTTATTCAAATAACTGTTTTTGTAAAATGTGTAATGATTTACGTTTTTAATATTCATTGCAATTCCTTTATATGATGCAGTTTTTCCAATATGCACTGAATCAATGGTAGATTCGTATGTACAATCTAACGCATCGCAAGTGCGTTCCGATGGACTTACAGGCACATACATCACTCCATCTACTTCAAACATAGAACTCAAATAAGGATACACTGTCTTGTCGGCTAATTCAGTATATAAATCATTTGAAACATAATTCACTATACCCTCAGCATATTTATAACCAGCAGGGGGTGTATTTGTCAGCCAAATAGTTTTTATAGGGGTTAACATCAAATTCTCATCAATAGATAATATCGCGCTACCAAATGTAACTGATTTTATGTTTTTACTATAAAATGGTGAGTAACCACAGTAATAACTAGTATCATAACTTAAATTACGCCCAAGATACAACTTTTCAAGCGGACAATCATAAAATAGACCTTGCCAGGAGCCGCTATTACATCCTAATGATAATATTTCTTTACCATCTTCAAATATTAGTTCAGCTAAATTAGTGCAATCATCAAACGCATAATTGCCAATCGAGGTTACGGAATTTCCAATAGTTACCGATGTCAAGCCTGAGCAACCATAGAACGCGTAGTCGCCAATCATGGTGACGGAATTTGGGATAGTTACCGAGGTTAAGCCTGAGCAACCATAGAACGCGTAGTCGCCAATCGACGTTACAGAATTACCGACTACTACCGAGGTCAAGCCGTCGCAATTATAGAACGCGTAATCACCAATTACATAATTTTCTCCATTGAAATTTGTTGGCAATATTAATTCTATAGCGTTGCCTAAATATAAAGCTAATGTATTTACATTGTCTTTTTTAGCCCAAACAAAATCTCCTTCAATATATCCATTAGGCACATTTATAACTCGATTTGCATAATATGCTATATATCCATAAGCAGACGAACCTTTACTAAGAGTTAGGTTAGATAAGTTGATTACATGGGCTAGTTTTTTGCAACCATAGAACGCATAGTTGCCAATCGACGTTACAGAATTACCGACTACTACCGAGGTCAAGCCGTCGCATCCACCGAACGCAGAGAAGCCAATCGAGGTGACGGAATTTGGGATAGTAACTTTGGTCAAGCCGGTGCAGCCTTCGAACGCATAGGAGCCAATCGAGGTGACGGAATTCCCTATTGTTACCGAGGTCAAGCCTCTGCAATCATTGAACGCCCCATAGCCAATAGAGGTGACGGAATTGGGGATGGTTACCGAGGTCAAGCTAGTGCAATCTTCGAACGCATAGGTGCCAATCGAGGTGACGGAATTGGGGATGGTGATAGAGGTCAAGCCGGTGCAGCCATCGAACGCATAGGAGCCAATCGAGGTGACGGGATAAGAGGTGCCATTATATGTTACCGTAGAGGGGATAGTAACGGCACCTGTGTAATTCGTTGAACCTTTAGTAACCTCGACTGTTTTGGCTGATTGGTCAAGGTAATTGTAATAAATGCCATCGACTTCAAAGTCGTGAGCGAGTGTGGGGAGTACCACACAGAGCATCATCGCTATCGCAAGGAGTGCTCTTGAAAATGTTGTAAGTTTTTTCATAAGATTATTGTTATTTATTTGTTATTAATTTCTGGATTATATTCTTTTATACGACGATAAAACTTTTCTTGCATTTCATAGTAGAGATAATCGTTTATATTATCGTGAGTGTGACGATGCATTGCTTCGAGAAATGCAATAAAGTTTGAATCATTTTCAAATATCAATAAGTTCTCAGCTAAATAATCATAAATCATTTTATAAGTCATCTTTTTGTATGACTTATTGAGTTGACCTTTAATTTCGGGCATATTATAATTAGGAGCTAAGACAAAAAGGTACACTTTGCGTTTTTGTTTTGAATCTTTAATCCATTTTGCATAATTATAATATCTATTCAACTGATTTATCTCAGTATCATTTTGAGCGTCAGATGGTTTTGAATTTACATCGGATTTAATTTTATTTTCAATAATGATAAGAGTATTATTATCCGATAGCGTCAAGTCAATTCTTCCACCCGATTCTTTATATTGAGAATGCTCTTTATTCTCTATCAATGCTGAAACCTCACGCTCTACCTTGAAGTTGGCTTTAAGATTAATTCCCCAATGTTTTTCAAAGAAATTTCGCCATAAGTCGGGGTATTTCTCCATAAAATACTTTAAAGCAAACGAAAAACGATTTTCATCGTTTTGAATTTGACAAATATCAAATATTGAAATCTCACGAGGTTTGAAATCATCATTAGTTTTATCTACTTTACTAATTTCTGTCCAATAATTAGAATGTTCTTCAGTGAATAAAGAGTACAGCAATTCATAGTCAGGATCTTTCCGTTCAAAAAATTGGTCTAACGATGCCAATGCTAACTTTGTATCTTTTAGATATATTTCAATAGTGTCGTCTGTTGTTACCACATTATCTTTTATGCGAGTTTTTGTGTTTGTATTTTTTTGAGGCACAAAATGAATTAAAATCCTTTTATTTGCAGCAATCTTATATACCTTCTCGGCTTTGAAAGTGACATAAACATTTTGTCGTTCAGCATCGGAAAACAACTCTATTAATGGAACTCCTCCATAAAATATACCTTTTATAATTTCTTTTTGATTATTACTAATCTCATTGTCACCATTAGAATTGTTACCCTCGTCATTATCATAGTCAAACAAATCGCATAAATTCACTGCTTTTCCTATAACCTCTGCACAATCCTTGCTATGGTATTTCGTAAGAAGCATATAATTTACTTTGTTTTGCCATTTTTTAGCAAAAGAGCCATAAGCATTAAGATACAAGTAATGATTGTCATCATCAGCTTTATACATATTAATTACCTCATGACCTAAATTTGTGGCTAAATAATCACCTACATACATGCGATTTAGGACAATTGCCCCATCCTCTGAATTATTTTTCATATAACACTATATATCAAAATATTAAACGCAATATCTATATCTCTTTCTTAATAAGAGAGATTCAAAAATCGCTAATTTATTGACAATCTTTCATCTATCTCACCGTGAAACGCTCTTACTTGCCGTGAAACATACATTTCACGCAATAAAAAACCTTATAATATTTTTATAATTCATTGATTTTTAACTAAATTTGCACAAAGTGAATCTCTCTTATTAAGAGAGGAGTTCTTAGGAGAACTAAGACTAATGGGGCTAATCTTTGACACGGCACGCCGTGTCCCTACCACCTCACCATAATTCCAACTGGTATAATAGCTTCGGTAATTATATGTTGGCACAAAGTTGAGCATTAACCCCCTCCCGGCTACGCCGTACTCCCCCTGCAAAAAGTGCAGAGGGAGAGTTGCATTTAGTATATTAAAATTTGGGGGGAATTGCGTAAATCTAAAAAACTTTCCTTAATTTTACGGCTTAAAATTGAAAATAAAACCTATTATGGATAAAAATACCCCAAAAGATGATGAACAATTGGTGGCGCGATTGCGTGAGCCATCGACTTGTCGTGAGGCTTTTGGAGATGTGATACGAATCTACAGCGAATCTCTCTATTGGCAAATACGTCGCATGGTAAATAATCATGATGATGCCAACGACCTTCTTCAAAACACTTTTATGAAGGCGTGGGGAGCAATAGAAAACTTTCGTGGCGATGCCAAACTCTCAACCTGGCTGCATAAAATAGCTATTAACGAAAGTATCACATTTCTCGAAAAAGAGCGCAAACGACTCAACATTTCTCTTGATGATGAGGAGTCGTATCTTATCAACACAATCGAAGCCGATAGTAATATCGACGGCGATGAGCTTGCCCTAAAACTACGTAAAGCAATCGCATCTCTCCCCGAAAAACAACGATTGGTATTTAACATGAAATACTATGATGAGATGAAATATGAAGAGATGTCGGAAATTCTCGGCACCTCGGTGGGTGCTCTAAAAGCATCTTACCACCTCGCTGTTAAAAAAATTGAGCATTTTTTTGAAGACAACGATTAAACCTTTTTCACTCATTGTAGTCATAAGTAACAAATAATCTCCACCTCTATATGAAAGAAGATAAGAAGATATTAGACAAGGTAAACCGCAACTCAGGAATGACTGTTCCAGAAAACTATTTTGCTGATTTTGCCGAAAAGATGATGCAAAATCTTCCTGAAAAGCAAGAACCTATCATCGCCAAGCCACCAACTGCATGGCAACGAGTGAGAGCTTATGTATATCTCGTGGCAATGTTTGCAGGGATTTGGTGTATGGTTAAGATGGTTGACCTCATGGGGTCAAATACCCCTGGCACACCTGCATCAATTGCACAATCTGAACAAATCTTGGCACAAGCCATTGAAGATGAAGCATTCATTGACGAATATTGCTACGATGGCGTAGATGAATATTCATTACTTGAATCACTTTATGAAGATGGTTTTGACTCTGAAAATTTAGCATTTGAATCATACTCTAATTAATATACATTATGAAACGTATTATTTTTATCATATTAGCACTCGCTATCGTTGCTCCATTTAACACAATCATAGCGAAAGATAAGAAAAAAAACAATCGCGAAGAATGGTATGCACAAATGCGTCACCACAAGCACGACTTTATTGACGACGAGCTCGATCTTACCGATGAACAAGAAGCAAAATTCTTCCCTATCTACGATGCTATGGAAGATGAACTTCGCAAAGTGCAACACGAAACTAGAAAACTAGAAAAGCAAGTAGACGATAAAGATGCTACCGATGTTGAATATGATGCTGCATCTAAAGCAATCATTGAGCTCAAAAAGAAAGAAGCCGATATTGAATTGAAATATTTTGACAAATTCAAAACAGTGCTTTCAAGCAAACAAATTTTTAAGCTCAAAAAAGCGGAGAAGAAATTCACTCGCAAAATCATGAATGCGCACAACAAAAAACACAAAAAAGATTAAAGGGAATTTCTATAAATTCCACGAATGAGTTAAACAATCGTTCTCGGGGACAGCTCTTTTGTGTGCTTTATGGTTTTATTTGGCATCTTTTTGCTTCTGTTTCAATAGCATAGCTCGCTATGCTCATTCTACAAAAGGACAGAAATCTACTCAAATAAAATTCACAAATCTTCACAAAGTAATTTATAGAAGTCCCCTAAAGAAAGCCCATCTCTTTTCGATTAATAAACTTCAAAAAACATACATAAACCTTAAGGACTCTCTACATGTTATTCCTTAAGGTTTTTGTTTTTTAATTCAATACTATATCAATCATGAGAAACTTTGTAATAGTATCGTTCTTTCTAATTTTCTCTATATTTTTTAATGCAAACATCTCAGCAAACGAAAATACCAAACCTGACTTTGCATTTCCGTTACAGGTATCTCAACAAGCTGAATACAACCTAAAAAAAGCATTAAAAGATAATGATGGTAATGCAGTAGTAAAATCGCTTATAGAATATGCTGTGGCTATTGACAAAATCAACAGCGATAGCATTCAACACACTATTACAAAAATAGAGTCGGTAACTTCAAAGGAGAAAAATCCTTGCACAAAAGCTTTACTCAATTCTCTTTTGCTTGAAATATACTCAAATGTATACAACTCTAACAAAGGCATCATTGCAAAACGGGAAAAAGTTGGCACCGATACCCCTACCGATATCACCGAATGGAGCAAAGTCGATTTCACCAATAAAATTAACACTCTTTGCAACGAAATTCTAATTGATAGCGATGCTCTTAAAAAGGCTCAACTTAAAGATTATGAAAATCTAATCAATCACAACGATCAAACATTCATATTCTATCCCACACTTTACGATTTTGCAATATATCATATAACCTCAATCGTAAGTGATATTTCTATATCAGGAAATCCACAAATGCCTCGCATTGATAATATTGACGCATTTTTATTCTCAAATGAGAAAAATATCGACCCATATATTAATCTTGTAAGTTCGCTATATCGCAAAGTAATCACTTTCCATGCCCACGACACAGCTTCGCTAATCAATTGGGAGATAAATCGATTGAACTATGAATTGAATAACTATAGATTTTCGCCTAACATCACATACATAGAGTTAATTGACCAATATACTCAAGCACTTAATCATATTTACAAAAAATATGAACAATCGGAGTATGCAAACAATGCTCTTATAGAGATTGCCGACGAATCAATTTGGAATGTTAATTCAAATCGTAAATCACCATATACAAAGCATGAGCTATATAAACTACTATCATCACGCTTAAAGAGGTTTCCTGCATACTACAACAATTGCGAAATAAAGAATACTCTCAAAACTTTATCACAAAAAACACTCGACGTCACATATCCTTTTACAATTACCCCTAATGATACGATGACCATAAACATCGAGAATGCTAATAATCACAGCTATCTCATTGAAATTCATCACCTTCCCGATGACGCCACCAATCCACTTAGCAACAACTATGATTATGGCACCGTCGGCAAGATGAATTTGGACAACGCCAAACTCGTGCAATCTTTTAGCGTTTCTTGCACTGAGGAAATCCCTTTTGAAAAAAAAGACACAATCAAGACCGTTCTCACCGAGCCAGGGTATTATACCGTTGTTGCGTATATTGATTCAACGACAAAAGCTACTAATTCAAATTTTATACGTTGTACAAAGCTTCACATCTGCCCCATCTTTAACGAGCATTTTGACGATAATCGCATCTTCGTGCTTAATCCCAAAACTGGCGCGCCAGTTACAGATGCAAATTTCTCTATCTACGAACGAAATTCCAAATCTCAAAAGTCGTTTATAGCAAAGAAAGATGGAAAATTTGACTTAAAATTTAAGACAGGCAATTACATTATTACCGCCAATAAAGGGAACGACATATTTGCTACCTCTAAAACATTATACTTTAACTATGAACGAGATAACGAAGAAACGTTATCAGCCAATATATTCACGTCCTTGCCCATTTATCATCCCGGCGATTCAATACACTGGAGTGCTGTGGTGTATTCTCAAAAAGGGGAGAATGCACAACTATGCAAAAATCGCACATTCACTGTTACGCTTCGCGATGCTAACTATATGGAAGTTGATACCATTATGGCAACCACCGATTGCTATGGTCGTATAGAGGGTAAATTCCACATTCCTACCAACCGCATGACTGGCAATTATTCAATCAATATAATTGGAGAATTTAATCGCGTAGTAGGTCGCAATTGGGTTATGGTTAGCGATTACAAACTCCCAACATTTGCCGTGACAATTTCCAATTTTGAGAACCTCCAAAATGGCGAATTTGCAATAAGTGGCAATGTAAAATCATTCTCTGATTTCGCTATCGAAAACGCTACAGTAAATTTATCATTATCAGAGATTTTTAGTTCTAATAAACACAACTATCCAAATACTGTAACCACCGATGCGAATGGCAATTTTAGATTTGTAATACCCGAATCGTTTATAACTGCCAACATTCCTGCTAACAAATCTTTCAAAGTCACAATTTCAGCTACTTCTATCACTGGTGAATCTCAAACTGCATCGCGCAAATTCTCTATTGGTAAGCAGTTTTATATCGTAAGCACAGGCAATACGCTATTTGAGGCATCAAAAAATGTGAACCTCAACGCCAAAATACAAAATATAAACGGCGACCCTATCAATGGAAAAATCTACTATACCCTCACTAACAACAAAAAAGAGGTGATAAAAGAGGGAAGTTTTGAAACAGCATCGCCCGTTGTCGATTGGAGCAAAGTGCCAAGTAGTGAATATAATATAGCACTATATTCGCTTTCCCCAACAGCCACCGACACCTTAAATTTTGACATCACAATATATCGACTCACTGATGCCACTCCACCACAATTGGGGTTGTGGATACAGCACAACGAATACACTATTACTCAAGGTAATTCGGTTGACATATACTATAGTTCGTCGTTTGACTCTGCCGAAATTTTATATCTTCTTTACGACGATAATAAAATTCTTGAACAACGATGGATTAAAGCGAAAAAAGGGATACACAAAACTCGTGTATTCATGCCACAAAATGTCAGCAAGGCAAAGCTCACTCTCTATACAGTAAACAATTACAGCTCAACCGATTGTTCAACAACAATCTTGCGCGCTAACGGAAACAATTTTATAAAAATCACAGCCGAAAGTTTCCGCGATAAAATCATTCCAGGCGACGAAGAAGAATGGCGTTTTAGCGTTACCGATAATCGAGGTAATGGCGTAGGATCTGCTATGATTTTCGACATGTATTCGCTTGCTTTGGAGAATATTAAAAAGCACAATTTTCAACTAAATTTCCCATCAAAAGCGACACCCTATATTTTTAGATATAGTTACTTTTTTCCACACCAAAACAGCATACCCATTAGCGAAAAACTTAGTTTAACAAGTTGTCCTCAACTTATTGAACCGTTACTATACACCTACAATTACCGAATCGGAGACTCTCGAAAGTATCGCAATCGCAATATGGTTCTCTACGAAACAAAAGGCTCAAATTTTGCCCAAGATGAAGAGGTTTTTGAAAGTGATAGTCAGATAGTAGCATACGGCACAAGCGATCGAGCAGAAAAGAAGAAACTTTCATACGCAGTAGAAGTAGTAGATGATACAGCAGTAAAAGATGTTTCTAACATTCCTTTACGCGAGAATGAAACGCCTCTTGCATTCTTCAGCCCAATGCTCACAACCGACACTCTCGGCAATCTCACATTCTCGTTTACAGTGCCTAATGCCAACACCACTTGGAGATTTAACGCCATTGCGTTTAATGACAATATGGAGGTGGCAACATTTGCTCGTAATGTGATTGCCAACAAACCACTAATGGTGCAACCCAATATGCCTCGATTCCTTCGCCGAGGCGATGAATCCACAATAAAAGCATCAATGATGAACAACAGTGAGACCCCGTTAGTAATTACCACAGTTGTCGAGTTATTCAACCCTGCAACTGCTAAAACAATCTCTACTCATCGCCAAACCGACACTATTGCAGCTTCACAATCGGCAATAGCATCAATAAATCTTACTGTTCCTACAGATGCTACGATGATAGGTTATCGCATAAAATCCTATTCTGACAATTTTAGAGATGGAGAACAATCACTTATCCCCATCCTACCTGCATCATCGCCAGTTGTTGAATCTACTACATTCTACATGGGCGCCAACGAAAAGAGTACAACTATTCAACTTCCAACAATATCCGAAAATGCACACGTAACACTCGAATTCTGCGAGAATCCCACATGGTATGCAGTAACTGCTCTGCCAGGTCTTCGCAAAGGGGAATCTCGCACTGCAATTTCGGCAATAAACAGCATCTATTCCGCTGCCATTGCCGATGGTATTATGCGCAAAAATCCTCAAATTGCCAATGCTCTTTATCAATGGCAACACTCTGACAAAAATGACTCAACTCTTGTGTCAATGTTAAGTCGCAATGAAGAGGTCAAAAACATGCTTTTGAATGCCACTCCATGGGTTCAAGACGCGAATAATGACACAGAACGCATGGCTCGTTTAGCTCTGTTATTCAACAAAAAAGAGATTAAAAACACTATTGACAAAAATATTCATCTACTCGCTACATTACAACGCAATGGTGGCGGTTGGGCATGGATTGCCGAAAGTGAAAAAGCTTCAACATGGGCAACACTCTCAATTCTTGAAAAAATTGGGCATTTGAAACGACTTGGATATTTACCAAATAGCAAGGATCTAAACTCAATGGTTGAGAATGCAATTAAGTACATCGATGCCGAATTTGCTCAACAATTCAAGAAAAGTCCTAACGGGAATTATAGCCAATATGTATTGATTCGCGACATGTTCTCAGAATATCGTCAATCTACTGCTGCACAACGAGTCACAAACGCTACAATACAACAAATAATCAACAATTGGAAAGCTTATGACCTTGGAGGCAAAGCCATTGCTGCCATGATTTTGAATGATAATGGATATAGTTCAACTGCTCTAAAAATACTATCTTCAATCAGTCAATTTGCACAATCAACACCATCAAAAGGCATGTGGTGGCCATCGATTGTTAATAGTCTTGACAACAATATTGATAAAAATCTCGTCCAAGCCAATATTCTTGATGCATTTTATCAAATAAACCCAAGTAATAAGAATATTGACCTCATGCGTCAATGGCTAATTATCAATAAAGAAGCTAATGATTGGGGTAATAGTATTGCCACAAGTTATGTAATCTATACCCTACTCAACACAGGATCAAATTGGACAAAACCAGCTGTTGGTTGCGAAATATCTCTTAATGGGGAGCAAATTACTCCATCTCATTTTGAAACCATTACAGGCTATCTTCGTGCTGACATTTCGTCGCTATCTCCTTCTGGTAAAAAACTCACTATTGCAAAGCATGGCAATAACCCTTCTTGGGGTGCAATTTACCGCCAATATGAGGCTACGATGAAAGATATTACTGCTGTTGCAGGAAATGATATTTCAATCAATAAATCCATACTAAAACAAGTTGGTGATGCATGGCTACCTACCGACACTTTTGCCGTTGGAGATAAAGTGCGTATACGGCTCACTATCAAAGCATATCGCGATATTGAATATATCTCAATTTCCGACGAGCGTGCAGCCTGCTTTGAACCAATCGAGCAGCTACCTAAACCTATTTTTGCCGAAGGAATCTGCTTCTATCGCGAAAATCGCGATGAGGCAACAAACATATTCGTTTCATCACTACCCAAAGGCACATATCTTCTCACATACGATATGTATGTCAATAATGAGGGTGATTTTTCATCGGGCATAGCCACAATTCAAAGCCAATATGCCCCACAAATTACTGCACATTCGGCAGGAGAACAAATAGTGATTAAATAGACAAATTCTCATTAAATAACAGTTAAAATAATACCATATTTTGCAACATAAAAAGTGAATATATATTATATCATCATACACTATTTATTCATCTTCCTTTTGTGTTAATTCACATTTTTACATAAAATTTTCTATATCATAATCCCGCTCACCACCCTTTTATCAAAGGGATTTGCCCCGTTTTATCCATTTTATCGGACAAAATAAACAATTCGTCCATTTTTAGTGTTAATGAATAATAACATTTATTCTATTTTTTGCATAATCAAAAGCATTTCTTAACTTTGTATGATGGTGTATCATGTATATCATGCATACAATTGCATAAAAATACGTACTAATTACTAATTTAACTGACAAAAACGACTTAAATCAATGCAACGCTTTGCACTAAAAATACTTTTCATCCTCTCTCTAATCCTCCTCTTTTCTCAAAATTCTTTTGCTGAAAATCCTCCTAAACGAGAATTTCGTGGCGTATGGTTCACCACTGGCTTCGGCATCGACTGGCCATCTAATTCTGGCACATCAAATCAAGCTACACAAAAAGCCGAACTAGACAAATACATCACTGCATTAGATGGACTAAACATCAATACCATTTGCTTCCAAGTGCGAAGCATGAGTGACGCAATGTACACATCTCGCTTGAAACAAATCGATGCAAATGAGATTGAAATCCCATGGTCTTCATACATTTCTGGAAAACGCGGCACTTCGCCAGGATGGGACCCATTGGAATATGTTATTACCGAATGTCACAAACGCGGTATCGAAGTGTATGCATGGTTTAATCCATTCCGCTGGGCAAATAATGGCAATGAATCAACTTGGTCTGCAGCATACGACACTGAAGTTAAGAGCAAAGGTTGGTTGATGTCAAATGGTTCATATATCGTGTTAAACCCCGGTATTCCTGAAGTTCGTCAACACATCACAAATGTTTGCAAAGACATCTTAACAAACTATCGTATTGAAGGGTTTATTTTCGACGACTACTTCTATCCAAACGGTGGAACAGTAGAAAACTCAACGGCTCCTGACTATACTCTTTGGAAAAATAGTGGCACAACCTTATCCATTGGAGATTGGCGAAGAGAAAACGTTGACAAAACCGTGGCGTCTATCTACAACATGATTCAAGAAACTCGCCCCGAGGTTCGTCTTGTCGCTGGACCATCTCCTCTTACCGGAGCTTCTGCCTCTAAATTTGGAGTTACTATGTGGCCAAATGGATATGACAACCAGTACGACATTCTCTACTCCGACCCTCTTTCATGGATGGACAAACGAATTGTCGATATGATGGCAACTCAAATCTATTGGCACCGCGACCACAAAAAGGCTCCATATAACACATTGACCGATTGGTGGTATAGCCTCGCTAAACATTTCGATCTTCACAACTGTGTAAGTTTGAATGTATACGACTTTGAAACCTCAATGGGTTCAAATCAAGCTGAATTAGGCAACACTACTGCCCACTACGATGAACACGTTGCCAATATCAAAGCTTCTCGCGAATATGCAGCAAAATATGGAGTAAAATCAACTGGAGTAAACTTCTACAGCACTCACTTTCTCGTCAACATTAAATCAGGATACAATTACGAAGCTCACGGACAATATCTTCGTGACAACTGTTTCCAACGCAAATCTATCAACCCCGAAATTCACTGGAAAAATACCCATACTTATGATGCCGTAAACAATCTTGCATATAGCAACGGAAAACTTTCTTGGACTGCAACATCTGTTCCTTCAGGAGCCCACAAACTCACTACTATTCGTTATACTGTTTACGCAATTCCAAATAGTGTAAATTATGAGACTGCCACAACCGACGATGGTTTTGACGGAGAATACCTCCAAGGCGTAACTTATGATCCAAGTTATACTCTTGCTAGTGACAAAAAAAGTGGTTATTGGTATGCAGTATGCGTATTCGACGGCTTTGGCAATGAGCATGCCCCTGCAATCTACAACTATACAGGTGGAGCATCAGCAAAAGCGACCCTCACAACTCCAAGCAATGGAGGTAGTGCAAAATGGGATCAAACATTCTCATGGAGTGCAGAAAGTGGAGCAACGTATCACCTCCAAATCTCTGAGCATGAAAACTTCTCAAATATTCTCATTGACAAGCCTAAACTAACTGATAATTCAATATCTATCAACCTTGAAAGCCTTGTTGAAGGGAAAACATATTATTGGAAGGTTACAACTCAAGAAAGTGGCAAAATCGCAACCGATAGCGAAATTTTCACTTTCAATATTTCCTCTTTAACAGATGCTCCTTTGGCTCAGTTAGAATCTCCTTCTAATGGTGCATCTGTTTCGAATACTACTACATTCACGTGGAGCAATGCTGATGAACATGTTACATCGTATACTTTCCAAATTGCGACTGATGCAAACTTCTCAAACATCATCAACTCGCAAGACATGGGAAAAGCCTCAAACGGCACTAACTCAGTAAATTTCTACATCAACAACTTAACAGCAGGAACATATTACTGGAGAGTTATTTCAAAAGGACGCGTCTATTACGATACTCCATCTGAAGTTTACACATTCATTGTTCCAACTCTTCCATCAATTGAAATTTCACTCTCAAGTCCCGAAAATGGGCATACAGTTGATGGCACAACCCAACATTTTGAATGGAGCGATATCGAAGATGCTACATACTTATTCGAAATAGCTACTGACGAGAAATTCGCTCACGTAATTGTATCTAAAAAACTATCAACCAATAGTTATGATATCAATGTCGAAAACATAACATATAGCCCAATATACTATTGGAGAGTTACTGCATATAAAACCGACTACAAAGACACATCGTCTGAAACAAGAACATTCCTCAATAATTCTGAATTTGAAACAATAGAGGGATTATGTATCGAACGCCTTTGGAATTATAGCAAAAACTACAATAGTAATGACGACAATAATTATGCATTTCCCTCTCAACTCGGCAAAGACCAACGCTCAATGACAACATTTAATGGAAATGTATATATTTCATATCGAGAAAGTGCAAGTAATCTACACTTGCTAGAATTTAACGGAAAAACAGGTGAATATATTCGCACTATCGATTTATCTGGCGACTGCATTACAGGTCAATATGGAGCAAACTGCATTTTTACTGATGACGCTGGGCATTTGTGCGTTAGCAATATGGGAACTTCTTCCTCTAATCCATTAACAGTTTGTACTGTTGACATTACAACTGGAGCAACAACACAGGTATTTACTTATAGTAATCTTCCTTCAGCTCGTATTGATTACGTAAATGTAACAGGAGATATCACCGCGACAGGTGCCCAAATTTGGGGAGCTGTATCAAGTGCAGCCTCTGGCAATAATAATTATGTATATCGATGGACTCGCAATGGAAATGCCTGGACCGATGAATATACTATTATCAATGATTTTTATCCTGTAGATGGAGTTGTAGGAAGCGCACCATGGGTTTTACCAATTTCTTCTACTCAATTTTTAGTAGATGGCAGTTCAAACCACCCTACTCTATACACATTCAAAGCTAAAGGTAATGCTACTTATATTGATGGATTTGATTCAAATACTTCTTTAACTCCAACCAATGTATCGGCTGTGGGTATGGCTCAAGTAACTGTTGGCAATTATCCATTATTTATTTACAGCAATGAAACCTCAGTTGGCGCTGGATATAACTTTAACATCGTCCATAATCCATCTTCTTTTGACTTCTCTAAAATGGAGAAATATTGGACCATCCCTAAAAACAGACTTGGCGATGAGAATCACACATATGGACTAAACTCTATTGCATCAATAAAAAATGAAGATGGCTCGGCAACCGTATTTGTTTATGCCCCTAACAATGGACTTGCGGCTTTTCGCATTTCATTGCCTAAAATTGAAATTTCACTAAACTCGCCTGCCGATAATACTGTATTTGAAGATGATTTTGATTTCTCTTGGAATGGTGTTGAAGGCGCAAGTTACACTCTTGAAATTTCAAAGACTGCGACATTTGAAAAAACCGAATATACTGCAACTACAACTGCTACAAGTTATAACTCTTCAAATTTCAACTTCGCAAGCGAAACTCAATACTTTTGGCGAGTAAAAGCATCACACCCAAATTACACAGCAAACACATCTGAAGTTCGCCAATTCACAAGCCCAGTTAAACAATTGGCAATAGACAATCTAACTATCACAGAGCTTTGGGATTACAATATTAGCAAAAGCAACTTCCCTTCTCAGCTAAACGCCGATAACATGCGCTCTATGACTGCATACAACAACAATGTATATGTTGTTAAGCGCACTAACTCCACTTCTTGTTCTATTTTAGAGTTCAATGGAAGCACTGGCAATTATGTAAACGCAATTGCTCTCACTGGTGATTGTTATAAATCAAGTTCTGGAACTGCATTAACTTATCCATGCAATACTATTTTCGTTGACAACGATGGTCATTTATGCGTCTCAAACATGACGACAAATACGTCAACTGACCCACTTACAGTATGTACTGTCGATCTCAATACTGGTGCTACAACTCGCGTATTCCAATCAAGCGTAACAGCTTCAATGCGTTTTGACTACGCCAATGCTTCCGGAGATGTAACAAAAACAGGTGGGCAAATTTGGGCTGCAACTTCAAGTGGTGGTACTACTAATCACAATTATATTTATCGTTGGACCCGCAAAAGCGATGGATCTTGGTCTTCAGAATATACTATCGCGAATAAATTTTATCCAACCACCGGCGCTATTGGTTATGCTCCATGGGTTATACCTACTTCTTCAAATGAATTTATTATAGACGGAGCTAGCAATTATCCGACCCTTTATACATTCGAGGCTTCTGGAAATGCCACATACGTGAGTGGGTTTGATTCAAATACCGAACTAAAACCAAAAGCAGTTGCATCCGAAGGCATGAATCAAATTACTCTTGGCAAATATCCCCTATTCATTTATAGCAATGAGAATCACGAAGGGGGTGGCTATGATTTCAATATAGTTCACCTTCCTAATTCAACAAATTTTGCTGAGATGGAACAACTTTGGACTGTTCCAGATGTTAATTTTGGCAAAACGAATCATGGATATTATTTAAATTCAATCGCACCAATTAAAAACTTGGACAATTCTGCAACAATATTCCTATATGCTCCTAAAAATGGTCTTGCGGCTTATCGTATTTCATTGCCAGAGATGAATCTTTTGCTTACTTCACCTGCTAACAATGAAATTGTAGAGAAAGGATTTGACTTTACATGGAAAGGCATTGCTGGATCTAAATATACTATTGAAATCTCTGAATCAGAGTCATTCAACAATATTGCATTCTCTGCAACAACTACCGATAATTTCTTTAGCTCTACCAATTTTGATCTTGATGGTTCGGCTAAATACTATTGGAGAGTTAAGGCTGAAAATGAAAACTTCACCACTACAACATCTTCCGTAGGACAATTTGCCACAGCAGCATTGCCCTCAATTTCAGTCAATCTTCTTTTACCTTACGAAACTGAGCAAACTATCAGCGAATTTAACTTCAGTTGGGAGGCTCTTGACGGAGAAACCGCAATAGATGGCGCAACCTATAGGATTGAAATTTCGGAGACTGAATCTTTTGACAAGATTTTCTATTCAGCAACAACCAATAATAAAATATACAGTTCTAAGAATATTCCGTTGGAACTAAATTCAAAGGTTTATTATTGGAGAGTTACTGCGTCTTGCAAAGGATATAATACAACAACTTCTGAAGTCCGTTTATTTAAATCTCCAACGATTCTCAACCCTACTCTCTATTATCCCTACAACAATCTCACATTTGACAAAGACTTCCTATTCATTGCTCTAAAATCATACATCAAAATTAATGGGGTAAAAGATTATGCAGACAACTCTATATTAGAAATATCCAAGACCGAGGATTTCTCCGAAATATACTTTCAACTAAGCGATCAAGATAAATGGGTAGAGATGGAGGGTAACAACGGCAATATTTGTTTGCAGTATACAATGCCTATTTCATACCTTTTCAACGGAACATACTATTGGCGAGTTCGTGCATACAAATCAGGATATAACGAACAAATCTCCCCAATTCGCAAATTCATCGTTGAGGGTCAAAGTGATTCTTTTGGTTCTGAAGAAGGAAACTATAAAGTTGAACGAGAAAACAATTCCGACTATGCCCCATATGAATATAACAAAAACGACAAACTTTATTACACCCTTACCAATCTTTGGATTCGCAACAGCGAAAAGAATGACATTGGACAAAGTGCATCAAATAAAAACTATCGAGGGTTATGCACTCGACATGACTATAACGGAGACCAGAATGGAAAAGATTTAATTTGGGTAGCTTGTCACAATGGAACGCTAGAAAAATATGATGCTAACACAGGAGAACACATTGGCACTCTTTTAATAGATGAAAATATCGAAAAAAGCACATATCCTTGTAATGATGTTTTTGTGGATGCTGGAGGTAATTTATGCATTATGAACCTTAAAAATTTAACAAATAAATTACAAATAGCAGCCATTAATCCTCAAAATGGTAATATTACTCATAGTATTACTCTAACCATTGACAACCAACGTATTGACCATGCACGCATCGTAGGCAATTTCATATTAGGAGAAGCATATATTTTGGCAACAAACAATGCAACAAATGTTTATCGTTGGGAATTGGATAATGGAGAATTAGTTGGTAATACATACAAATTAAATACTATAAGTAGCTTCTATCCATCATCAAAATACGTAACAACGTTAGGCACAGCAACTCGCATTTACCCTATTGATAAAGATTATTTCTATACCGACGGACAAGGTTCGGCCTTCACTCTTTATAAATTCAATGAAGCTGGTACTAATGCGTCTCTAATAAGTTCTTTTTCTGCATACGCTTCTGACAATGGTATCAATCCATCAGGCAACTATGGAAATGGAGGGACTTTTTTCTTACATGATAACATCCCATTTATTGTTTATAATCACTCATCTTTTGATAATTCGAAAGTTGCAAATTACAAGTTTAATATTGCTAGTGTTTCTGAACTGACAGAATGGGGACATATCTCAAAATATTTTAGCATTCCAAATGACAACATTGGAACACTTATTCAAGATGGTGGAGACTACGGTATGCTTGTCGATTATTTGCAATATGATGGACAAACTGGCGAACCTAAAAGCAATTATACATCTAAAATATCGCGTGCTAGTTCAAGCTACGATCGTACAAATATATATATTTATGTACCTGGCAATGGCATGGCAGCTTATTCGCTTAATAGCTATAAACATATTGTGACCGGAGCAGAAGAAGTAGAAGTTCAAAATATCAGCATAAAAACAACTCAAGGAGAAATTACTTTTGGTTGCGAGGTTGATAATGCGCGTATATATACCCTTTCGGGCTTATTGATTAATAATATCGAAAATGCATCATCAATTGAAAAACCGATTGGAAAAGGTGTATATATCTTGCAATTGACGACCAATGGTGTGACTACGACTCATAAGATTGTAATATGAAAACTACTAAAACAGAATAATATAATAACAATTAATTAATAGTACTATTTTATGAAAAAAGGAATCCTTAAATTAACCGTGTTGCTTTTGGCAATGATGATTGCGTTCCCTTCTTGGAGTGCAACAACACCTAAACGCGAACACCGCTCAGTGTGGATCACAACTGCATGGCGCATGTGTTGGCCTACTGATTATGGCACAACTACTACAGTTGCCGCGTCTCAACAAGCTGAAGCTATTAAGTATCTCGACTTGCTTAAAGAAAACGGCTTCAACTGTGTTTATTTCCAAGTGCGTGGCATGAGTGATGCCATGTATAAATCAAGTTACGAACCATGGTCAAGCTATGTGAGTGGTACTCGTGGATCAGCTCCTGCTTATGACCCATTGGAATTCTGGATTACAGAATGTCACAAACGTGGCATGGAACTTTTTGCATGGGTAAACCCTTATCGTTATGAATCATCTGTTTCGGGTGCTTCTTGGACTGGCGCAAAAGACTACCGTACAACAAATCCTGATTGGATTATGGAATACAACAACGCAAGTATCCTTAACCCAGGTATCAAAGCAGTACAAACTCGTATCGTTGACGTGTGTCGTGAAATCGTAGGGAACTACGACGTCGATGGTCTTGTATTTGACGACTACTTCTACCTTAATAGCGTTCCTACAAGTTATGACTCTGATCTTTATAATGCATCAGGCTCATCTCTTTCACAAGCAGATTGGCGTCGTGAAAACGTGAACTCTATGGTGCGTGGCGTTTACAACATGATTCAATCAACAAAACCATATGTAAAATTTGGTATCTCACCTGCCGGTGTTGCAAAAACATCTGCGTC
>JAFYSL010000075.1 GCA_017559355.1 Muribaculaceae bacterium | reverse complement strand
TAATTTTATTACCTGATTATACATCGGCTGTCCGATAAAATGTGTACTTTTACCCATGGTTAAACTTGTTTGTCGCAAAACAAAAGTAACCAAAAAGGACTGATTCCTACAAATGGAACCAGTCCTAATTTTTTATTCCCTAAAAAAAGTTTTATCGGACAGCAATATAATAATATTTGTTAATTAGAATAATCCAAAGCGTTTCTTTTTATCGCTTTTATTTAACTCTTTTTCATAAAAATCGAAATATGGCTTAAAAGCAATATCGTTAGCAAAACTAATTTTTGCTTTGTTTATGCAATTGCAATACATTTTCCAATAGGCATAGCTTAAATCTTCAACAGGCATAAAATCTCCTTCGAGTATACCATCTTTTGCCCCTTTTGAATTTGAAAGAGATTGAATTGATGATAATGTATCAAGCAATTCTGATTTTTCATTAGGAATTGGGAATGTTGAAATTAGTGCCATTTTCTTGGCTGTTGTATCAACTCCCCCCGATAAAAGATTCATAAAAACACCTTTTATTGTTTTTTCTTTTTTGCCTATTGCTTGCAATTCGTCAAAGAGTCGTTCAATAGTTTTTCCAGTGCCGATATTATTGAACGCATAGCCACATTCTTGGCATACTGCTAGACCTTCTACTATGATTGCTCCACATGCTGGACATTTTCTGATTTCTCCTAATTTATTAGATTTATGTGCAGAATTTTGATTTGTGGATTGCGTATTTTTTTCTTGCATTTCATATATGCGAGCGTTCAATACCATTTCAAATTCGTCCAAATCAATACCTTCTTCTTGTGCATTTCTAAACAAAATTTGCTTACTCTTTTCAGTCAAATTGCCACTAATCAAAGCAGCACTAATAAGTTTTTCAATTCGATCACTATACATATGTTTGTTTAAGTATATTTAGTATGTTATTATATTGGGAGTGATATTATAATCATTACGACAAGTTAAAAAAAGAATCATAAATTGATGTTCTTGCCACACAAGTTTACTAACTTACATTTTAATTATTTGAGATCTGATCGATGACAAAAATTTCGACTAATATTCCAGTAATATTTATCAAAAACCATTGTTACATAGCACATTATTTTTTGTGCAATTTGCGTAATCGTTTTAAGTTTGTTATTACAGATTTTTCTACAGTTTTATTTTCTTGAATATTTAGTGGGTAAGAATATTTATTCTGATGTGATAGTTCAGTTATTTCTACTTCTTTAGGATTCGAGTCGTAATCCCATTCCAAATAGCAATTATCATCGATAAATTCATTAATGAAATTTTCGCTAAGAATCATATCGATGTCTAATAATGCACTAAGTGTTTGACGAAGCGTTGAAAGTGTGCCATGTTTCACTGCTGTTTGGGTGTGTTTCTGACAGATGTGCCAAGAAGCACGACCTTTCATGTCCTTGCTTATCCCAAAATACAAAGCAACATATAACACTTGATCAATCTCTTTGCTCTGAAGTTTTGAATAATCGTTGAAACTAATTTTATTCAATATTTTTTTTGCTTCGTATTCTTTGAACCACCAACGATATATCCCTGGTTCTTTACGCATTGGATTGCATTTGGTTGTGATTTGTTGACGTATTTCAGACACAGATTTGAGATTATTCATAATGATTCTATTCAGAAAGTTCATTAGTTAAAAATTGAAGAATATAACCAATAGATCGTTTTCCATTATATGGCAACGTATAATTATGTATCCTTTCGATTAGATGCTCACAATATGTCTTGCCTGCTAAAATGACAAAATTATCATTGTCTAAATCAATATTTTCGGCGACCATTTGTTGAAAAACACTATTTGCCCAATGTTGACGTTCTGATTTTTTCATTTTTAATAGTGTTACATCATAATCAGCAATCAATGTTTCTGGTGATAGTAACCCATATTTTGCCGATAAAATGTAAATTTTATCAGCATTTAATGTCTCAGCATATTTCCAGGCTTT
The DNA here is from genome assembly GCA_017559355.1 of Muribaculaceae bacterium. GTDB lineage: Bacteria > Bacteroidota > Bacteroidia > Bacteroidales > Muribaculaceae > RGIG4079. Next base: position 15,637 of record JAFYSL010000075.1, on the reverse strand, counting down.
TTTGAATAGAGGACTAATATATAATTCTCTTGCGGGAACTTTTTCCCCTTTTTGTTTCTTTTTTACGCAAGAGATTAAAACAATTTTTGCCATGAGCTATAATCCGCAAAACGAAGCGTTTCGCCTTTTTTGAACGAACCGCTCATTTTTTCAAAACGAAATGTACCTTTGAGGGTATCCCCCTTTTTCAAAAATTTTTCGACTGGCTTACGCCAGTATTCAACAATTAAAACGGCGTTGGAACACCATTCCAACACATCCCCCAGAAAGCCCAGAAAAGCCCCTAAATCGCGCTCAAACCGCTCCACACAAGGGTTTTACCGTCTGCACACAAAAAAGGCCGCAGGTGCAAACCTACAGCCAACTCAATTAAACCAGACGCAAACCTGCGCCTCCGTTTATGCCTTCAAAATTAAACCGAAATTAAACCAATGTAAACGCTTCGTTTTGTGGCGCCCAACGCATCAAACAAACCTAACTCACTGAACATCAAAGCAATTAACCCTCAAAACCCTCTACCATACATTATACACTTCGTTCTGTGCCCGGTAGAGCCGGGATTAGTTAAGTTTCTCACTTGGCTCAGGGTGAGGTATATATAAAAAAAGTGTGAGCCTGCTAACTTATTTTCAGTTAGTAGGCCCTAGGAATCGCCTTGACAATAAAATAAGTAACAGCCCACACGAGTGTATCTTAATTCATGAATAAACATGATAGACTACACCTCATGCGTCTAACTGCACCGAACTGTCATCAATGAATTTCCTAGGTTCACTAACTGCGATGAGTTAAACACTTTTGTGTTTCAATAATGTATGTATTGCAAATTTAATGAAATAAATTTATAAATCAATAAAACATGCTCTAAAACATATTGAAAAAGGCTGTTACTAATTAGTGTTACAAAGGTATGTAAAATAATATAATACTCAAATTGTCTTTTGTTGTCTTATTGAAAAGGGGTGCAATTTAATGGATTAGACAGTATAAAAAAGAGTCCAAAAAGATTTGGACTCTATAGATGGTGGGGATTGTGAGTTAAATATTTGGATTCCTTATGTTGTTGGGGGACTTACTCTTCGTTAAGGATTTCGAGTGTAGTGATGCCGTTGTTTTGCCCTACAACGTAACGAGCATTGAGGTTGGGTGCTCCAGATTCAGTGGCGCGTTGGAAGAGGTCGAGATATAGTTCGCGTCCTTTTTCAAAAAGAAGGCACGAGAATCGGTCGCCAGGCTTTATAGATGAGTTTTCGGTGCGTAGCGCTTCATATCTATTGGAGCCAAGGTAGCGTATCTCGCAAAGACGGTCGGGTTGCCAGCCTATGAGCAATCGAGTGCCAATGGCGAGTGATTGCGAGGTGATGGCTTTGGTTATGAATAGGTCGGACTCGCGACCACATTCATTACGAAGAATTTCACAGAAATTTTCCCAGTTTTTTGCGCCTATATATCTTGAAAGAACATCGAGAGTGCGACGCGATACAGTGTCATAGCCACGAGTGGAGTATCCCCACACACGTTCAAGTGTAGTTTCTGACATGTGCTCGTGGAGCTCTTTTTCGAGTTCGGCTACGAGTTGAATGAAATGAAAATGGGTGTCGAGAGGAAGTTGTGCTTTCTCTTTCACACGATTGCGCAAGGTGGCAATTTCGGGTAGATTTGTCTTGAAATTCATAATGGTTACAAAAATATGTATTAATTTTGGGACTGCAAAACCTCAGAATCTCACTAAAAAGGCAAATATGGTAAGTGAAACTTTTCGCCCAGTTACACCCTCATTCGATGTAAGTGGTTCATATACAGATATTGTACTGCTGCGCGAAGGGGCAAATATGCGTTTGTATAGAGCGAGTAAAGTGGGCAAATACTTTGCAATAAAGACAACTAAAGACAATTTGGCGTTGCAGTTGGCAATGCTAAAGCGTGAATATGAGTTGTCGATTGCGCTTGACCATTATCATTTGCCTCATTTCTACACTTTTGAGCCCAATCTGCCTATGGGTCCAGGTATTGTAATGGAGTATATTGATGGGCGAAATCTAAATGAATTTCTTGCTGAAAATCCTTCTCACGATACTCGTCGCCGAGTGTTTGCTCAATTGCTTGAGGTAGTGGCATTTATTCACAAAAATGGGATTGTCCATAACGACCTTAAACCCGAAAATATTCTCATTACTAAGTCAAATGAGGATGTGAAGTTGCTTGACTTTGGACTGAGCAATACCGATGCGCATTACCTCACAAAGACTATGGGTTGCACTCGTGATTATGCTTCGCCCGAGTTGTTGTCACAAAGTGATGATATTGATGCGCGTAGCGATATATACTCATTGGGGAAGATTATGCAACTTATTTTCCCGCGAAAATATCGTTCGTTAAGTCGCAAATGTCTGCACGAAAATCGGGATAAACGATGGGATAATGTCGATCAAATTAGTCGCCAGTGGAATAAATCAAGAAGACTATGGAAATATGTGATTATTGCTGTGGCAGTTGCTTTAATGGGATTAATATTAACCTATAAAATAGGGATATCGCACAAAGCGCAACAACGTGAATTGCTCGACTCACTTTCAATAGCACGCGAAGCAATGGTAAAGGCGCAAAAAGATGCTGCCGAAGCAAAACAAGAGGCTACATTAGCGCAACAACAATTAGACTCGGCAAGTGTCGTTCAGCGTAGAACCGAAGAGGAGCAAAAACGCATTGAAACCGAACGCACAGCCTTTATAAATGAGCTTAAAACAGCGTTAAACAATCGCTTCAAATTGGCCTATGACTCAATAAAGGGAATTCCTTATGTCGACTTTAGTTATCAAATAATGGCATCTTATTGTCGTGATTTAGTAAAAATCAAAGAGCAATATCTTTTAAAAGCTACCGATGAAACAACAAAAGCACTCGTAGTATCGACGTATGATAATTGTGCGACTATAAACTCTAATAAAATAAATGCTATGATTAACCCAAAATCATCGATATACTCTTGCATAGACTCATTAAGTGCCGAAGAATTTAATTTTTACCACCAACTCCTCAACAATCACAAACCATATAGGAAATATCAACCTTAATAATATGTTGCCTCAATACACTTTCCTTAAGGGAAAATTTTGGTTGGCATACCCTACCTAAAAAACGACAGCATTGCCGAGTGGTAATGCTGTCGTGGTGTATAAATGGTATTATTTACGTCGTTATTTCACTTCCCAGGTTTCGCCGGCGAGGATCATGTCGCGGAGTGATGAGAAGTTTTTCTTTGCGCGAACTTCTTTGATTTGTTTGTCGATTTCTTCGTTGTAAACCAATGCGTCAACATCGCGAATTACACCCACTGCCAATGGTAGGTCGTAGCCGTCCATCATAGCCAATTGTTGGTGTAGGAAGTTGCTTTGGCAATGTGCGTCGTGAACGAGGACATCGTCAATTGTGTATCCATCTTTGCCTATCTCAACGGCTTTCAAAAGGAACCCATCTTGCACGATACCCATGTTTTGCTCTTTGCCGAAAATCATTTTTTCGCCATGGCGTAGGTGGATAGTGCGGTCAGCACGGAATTCTTTGTCGGTGATGTGGTTGTGAATACCATGGTTGAAAATTACACAGTTTTGAAGGATTTCAACTACCGATGTGCCTTTGTGTTGAGCGGCTGCTACCATTACCTCTTGTGTAGTGGCGAGTTCAACGTCAATGCTACGAGCAAAGAAATTGCCACGTGCGCCAAATACTAATTCGGCGGGGATAAATGGGTCTTCGGTAGTGCCGTAGGGTGATGATTTTGACACGAATCCACGGTCGCTTGTTGGAGAGTATTGACCTTTGGTCAAGCCGTAAATCTTATTGTTGAGCAACATGATGTTGAGGTCGATGTTGCGACGCACTGCATGGATAAAGTGGTTACCACCGATTGCCAACCCGTCACCGTCGCCCGAAATTTGCCAAACGGTCATTTCGGGGTTAGCTACTTTGAAACCAGTTGCGATGGCTGCTGCACGACCATGGATTGTGTGGAATCCGTAGGTGTTCATGTAGTATGGTAGGCGAGAGCTACATCCGATGCCTGAGATTACGGCTGTCATGTGTGGAGCAATGCCAATGGTTGCCATTGCTTTGTGGAGTGAGTTGAGCACTGCGTGGTCGCCACAACCAGGGCACCAGCGCACTGATTGGTCGCTCTTATAATTGGCTGCTGTATATTTGTTTTCTTCCATGATTATTTGCCCTCCATAATTTTAGTTACGCCATCGATTACTTCTTTCACGAGGAATGGTTGACCTTGAACTTTATTGATGCGTTCAAATTTCACTTCGGGGAATTTGCTTTGTAGATAGTCGGCAAATTGACCTGTGTTCAACTCTGCAACAATCACTTTTTTGTATTTAGCAAATACTTCGGCGGTGTTAGCGGGTAGTGGATTGATGTAACGGAAGTGAGCGAATGCGACTGGTTTGTCCTCTTTGTTAAGTTCTTCGGCTGCTGTGTAAAGGTGTCCGAATGTGCCACCCCAGCCAACTAATAATGTGTCGGCATCGGTGTTGTGGCTAACTTCGAGTGTAGGGATATTGTCGGCGATGCGTTCGATTTTCTCTTTGCGAATGTATACCATCTTTTCGTGGTTGATAGGGTCGGTAGAGATTGCGCTTGTAACGGCATCTTTTTCGAGACCACCAAGACGGTGTGCAAAACCTTCAGTGCCAGGGATTGCCCAGTAGCGCACTTTAGTTTTTTCGTCGCGAAGATATGGTTTCCAAGTTCCTTTGAGTTCTTCGGGAACATAGTTTGGTTTGATTTTGGGATATTCGTCAGCTTCAGGAATGCGCCAAGCTGATGAACCGTTGCCTATGAATGCGTCGGTGAGCATCACTACTGGAGTCATGTGCTCTACTGCAATGCGACACGCTTCGAATGCCATAGTGAAGCAATCGGTAGGAGTTGCAGGTGCTACAACTGCCAATGGACATTCGCCATTGCGACCATAAAGCGCTTGCATTAAGTCGGTTTGCTCAGTTTTAGTAGGAAGACCTGTTGAAGGACCACCACGTTGCACATCGATGATTACGAGAGGTAGCTCAGCCATAACAGCGAGGCCTATACCTTCGCTCTTAAGAGCAAGACCAGGACCTGATGTAGATGTAACTGCAAGGTTGCCTGCAAATGAAGCGCCGATAGCTGAGCATACACCTGCGATTTCATCTTCCATTTGGCATGCTTTCACGCCAAGGTCCTTGCGTTTTGCAAGTTCGTGAAGAATGTCGGTTGCAGGGGTGATAGGGTAGCTGCCGAGGAATAGAGGGCGACCTGCTTTTTCAGATGCCATAATCAACCCCCATGCAGTAGCAGTGTTGCCATTGATGTCGGTATAAACACCAGGCTTGATTTCGTCTGATTCGATGCGATAAGTCGAAACTGATGCATGAATATTGTGTCCATAGTCAAAGCCTGCTTGGATAACTTTGGCATTGGCTTCGAAGATGGCTGGTTTTTTAGCGAATTTAGTTTTGAGATGGTGTAGCGCGCTTTCGAGTGGACGGTCAAACAACCAGCACACAAGACCAAGTGCGAAGATGTTGCGACATTTGAGCATTGACTTGAGGTCAAGACCACTATCGGCAAGAGCATCTTTGGTCATTGATGTAACAGGTACTTCGAGCACTTGTGCTGTGATGCCTAGTTCTTTGAATGGTTCGTTTGTTTCAAAAAGTGCCTTTTTGAGGTCGGCTTCTTTGAAAGAGTCAATATCTACGATGATAACGCCACCTGGTTTCAAGAATTTAATATTTTGCTTCAATGCAGCAGGGTTCATAGCGATAAGCACGTCGGCTTGGTCGCCAGGGGTGTAAACACCTGTACCTACACTCACTTGAAATCCTGATACGCCACTTAAAGATCCTTGTGGAGCGCGAATTTCGGCAGGGTAGTCGGGGAATGTAGACACTTGGTTGCCTATTCCAGCAGAAATATTGGTAAAAATATTTCCGGCAAGTTGCATGCCGTCGCCTGAGTCACCTGAAAATCTCACGACTACTTTGTCGAGAACTTTAACATTGGTTTTCTCTAACATAACGAGTTATGATTTATTGCTAAAATAATCTATTACTTGGTGCGATTTAGATAATCGCAATACAAATCACAAAGGTAATAAATTATTTATAATGCGTGGGTTATTGGTGGTAAAAAATAATGTAAAATTAAAGAATTATTGGTAAAAATTTTTGTATATGAGGAATAACTATTAAATTTGCAATTCATAAATTAGAGTTGTCGTGTAGATGAGTCTGATTGATTGAATGAATAAAAATAAGAAAAAATTAAATAAAGATGGAAACTAAACAACCTCAAAATCAGGTTAATGAAGCGGCTGAACAAGCTGCGGCGCTCAAGAAAGCGCAAACAATCAAAATCGCAAAATATGCATCAGTAGCAGTATTGGCTGTTGTAGCAATTGTGTTGATTTATGTTTTTGCAGTATATAAACCTGCTGTAGAAAGTGGAAATGAGGCTATCGGTCAAGCGGACGTTGCTTTGATTGAAGCTGAAGGCGACTCTGCAAAATTGGCTGAAGCATTCAAAAAATATGAAGCTGTGGCTCAAGAATATGGTCAAGATGCAGGAAATCGTGCAAACTTGATGGTAGCTATCGGTTACTATGCAAATGGCGAGTATGAAAAATGTATTGAAAGCCTCAATGATTTTAGCAATACAGGTGCTATCATCGACGCAGGTGCAGAATCGTTGAAAGGTGACTGCTATGTAAACTTGAAAGAATATGACAAAGCTCTTGATTGCTATGATGATGCAATCTCTGCCTGCGATGAAAATCCACAACTTGCACCATTTTTCATGGCAAAACAAGCTCGTATCTACAACGAACAAAAAGAATACGCAAAAGAGCTTAAAGTTTACGAAACTATCAAGAAAGAATATCCAAAATACACAGGTATTGAAGTAGACAAATATATCCAACGCGCAAAAACTCTCGCTGAAGGAAATAAATAATAAAGGGTTCTTTTAGGTATAGTAGCGAAACGCAGTATTGCGTTTCGCTACTTATTTTTTTGAATAAGAATGTAATGGATTGTAAAAAAGGAAATATAAACGAATTAGAAACGCACCCTATAGGGCGATTGTTGTGGAAGTATAGTCTGCCAGCAGTGGTGGGTATGCTTGTGATGTCGCTATATAGTGTTGTCGACCGGATTTTTATAGGTCAAGGGGTAGGTGCTGATGCTATTGCTGGACTTGCAATCACATTCCCTGTGATGAATATTTCGGCGGCAATAGGTATTCTAATAGGTGCAGGTGCAGCAGCGCGTATCTCGATATTATTGGGGGCAAAGGATCTACATGGAGCCGAAAAGGTGCTAGGGAATGCGTTGGTGCTTATCGTTATCAATGGATTGGTGTATACTTCGCTATTTGGTATTTTTATTGATGAAATATTAGTGTTGTTTGGGGCGAGTGAAGCTACGCTCCCTTATGCTCGCGACTTTATGTTATGGATGTTGCCAGGTATGTTGTTGACCAATATTACCTATAGTTTTAATAGCATCATGCGCAGTTCGGGTTATCCAACAAAAGCGATGGTAACGATGATAATTGGAACTGTGGCAAATGTAATTCTCGCGCCAATATTTATCTTTGTTTTAGACTTAGGGATTAAAGGTGCTGCGATTGCTACCGATATTGCAATGGCGATTTCAGGGGTGTTTGTGATGCGACATTTCTTTGATAAGACTAAAAATCTACACTTTGTGCCAGAAATATATCGTTTGCAATGGCGCATTGTATGGCCCATTATTGCCATAGGTGCTGCTCCGAGTCTTGTGAGCGCAGCAAGTAGTGCCATTACTGCTATTATCAACACTACATTGTATAAATATGGTGGTGATGTGGCAGTAGGAGCTGCTGGTATCTTTATAACATATACTTCTTTACTCACAACTGTAGTGGTGGGTATGTGTCAAGGACTTCAACCTATAATAGGGTATAATTATGGAGCGGGACGATTTGACCGACTCAAACGTGCGTTTTGGTTAGCAACAGGTGCGAGTGTAGTGATTACGGTAGTAGGTGCTGCGTTTGGTCAGTTGTGTCCAAGTTTTATTGCGCGTGCGTTCACAATCGACGAGGCGTTGATTGCAGCAACAGCTAATGCATTGTCTATCTCATTGACGCTATTCTATGTTGTGGGATTTCAAATCGTTGCCACAACATTCCTTCAATCAATTGGGTTGGCAGGAAAATCAATATTCCTTAGCCTTGTGCGTCAAGTGATATTCTTAATCCCATTCTTGATGATATTGCCAGGATGTTTTGGTCTCGATGGAGTGTGGGCATCATTCCCCACAGCCGACGTGTTTTCTACGTCTACAGCTGCGTTGATGATATGGTGGGAAATGCGTCAACTCAATAAACGAGAAAAACTCGTTAGAAATTGAAAGCTGAGAATTGAAAATTGGGAATTAGAAACTTTCGGGATTGAAGATTAAACAAATATATAAAACAAATAGAGGCGAACCAATCGGTTCGCCTCTACTGCTATAAATGGAATGTAACCTATTTATTCTTTTTAAACAAGTTCCCTATTTTCTTCCAAGAATTCCATCCTTTTTCATCTAAATAAATTACTATTGAATACATTATCATAGACAAGACACCTTGTACAACATAGAACAATACTGAACAGTGGTCATGCCAAAATAAAGCATTAAATAGAATGCTAAATGTGGTAAATAAGATAGCAAAGATTAATCCTTTAAATATGATATTCATAATATGGAATGAGGAGATAAATTTATTACTTAATAATAAGTTTGCCCATTGAAGCAGCGTCTTCGGATACTACGCGTACGATGTAGATGCCTTTGTTGAGATCGGCTGTTTCGATTGCGGTAGTACCTTCGATAGCAACAGACTTAATCAATGCTCCACCGATGTTGTATATTTCAACTTGTGCAGCACCTTCACATTCGATAGTTACAGGTGTGCCAGCTACAGCAGGATTAGGATATAGTTTGATGCTATTGCTAGGAATGTTGTTGATAATTGTTTCTACACCACTAGATTCGCTATAAAGTTGTTCGTAACAAGGAACTTGAATCTTGTATTCAACATCTTTGTCGGATTTTGACATGTCGAAACGCAAATTAGAGATTGTAATAGGATAACTTGCATTATTAGTTATATCAACAATTTCACTAAATGGCACGATAAATGTAGTCAAAGTGTTTTTAGGGATTTCGGTATTTGTAATGTTGAGATTACCACGGTTGCCAAGTTTGTCAGCGATAGCAATTTGCATATTTGTGATAGTTGCATCGCCTGGATTGATGTCGAAACGCACACCGTAAGGGAGACCATAAGTAGTCAATGTTTTAGCAAGTGTGATGTAATTATTACGAGCCGAGCCTGAACCAGTGTAGGTGATGTCGAAACCAGTGCCGTTTTGGCTGATAGCGATATTTTTACCTCCACCTTGTTTCAATGACCATGAAGACGCATCGAATATAGGGTCAACTGCTTGAGAGTCGTTTTCGGGGATTTCAACTGTAATATTCAATGAACCATTGAAGTTAGAAGATGTGCCAGTGAGGGAAACAGCACCATTTTTGTAGCCATAAATTTTGCCGTCAATTACTTCAGCGACATCAGGATCGCTTGATGCCCAATCTACTGTTGCTGCATTTACCTCATATGTGAAGTTGCCAATTTTAGCATCCATTTGGATAGGATATCCACGGCGATCATCAACTACGTAAGAGTCGTTGATAAGGCGAACTTCGGACATGACGGTAGATACAAGTTGTTTTGTAGTCAAGCCGTTATGTGTTGCATAGATGTAGCCAGTAGCTTGTTGGTCTGTAGCAGTGAATATACCATCTTTCATTGTGCCGATATGTGGATCGCAAGTTACAACTGCGTCAGAAACATCTTTGCTCTTGAGTAAACCATATTGGTTGTAAGCATAAACGATAGGACGGAAGGTAGATGAGATAGGGATATTGTAGGCACGAGGTTCGAAAGCAAGAGTTGCAAAGTTGTCGTCAACTGGAGCTTTTGAGAAGAAGATAACACCGTTGCCTACATAGCGTTCAGATGCTTCCGAAGGACTATTCTTGATTTCTTCGTTTATATACATAATTGAAGAGCCTCCACCATCGAGGTTGACGCCATCCCATGCTCCTAAAGCTTTTAATACATAACCCTCGTCATCAAGGCTAATGCCTACAGATAAAAGAGACTGACGACCATCAACAACGACTGAATAGATTTTAGTTTTTTCTTTGTTAATGCCCATGAATGTGCGTGGGTGAAGTTCGGGGTTGCCAATAGTGGGAACTTCTCCATTTTGCAGGATGACAATTTCACTCCCAATCGCTTCATCGATATCTATGTGATCAGGGAACCCATTGGTTGAGGTACGAATGTTGATGGTTATTTCATCTCCAGCAGTCATTGATTCAATAAAATCAGCAGATGTCCCTACTCCATGAAGCACAGCGCATCCATTAGGAATTGTTGGATTTCCAGGATTGTCTTTTACGCTTTCAACAACAGCTGTGATAGTGGCATTTGATGGGTATTTGAATGATTCGCCATTGCGAGGTTTGAGTATGGCGATTTTCCCTCCAGTATAGTATTCATAAATTTGACCACCCCAAGCTTTAGTGTATAAAGAAAGGAAATTTGTGCCTGTAGAGGGATTGTATTCAAGACAAGGCATATTCAATCCGTTGAGGGTAACTTTTGTGCCCTTATGAGTAACCGAACTGTTGAAGTGTACGCGATCGATATATGGTTTGCGGTCGGGAGTGAGATACAACAATGGTTGACTCACTGGACAAACTGTGATTTCTCCGTCACATATGAGACCTGTACGGGAAAGTCCCATCCGTTTGTACATGGAGCTTGAATTTGTGAAAAGGTCTCCATTGTGTGATGCAATCATATCATGACCAGGAGCATCAAAACGAGCATACATTTTAGAAGGTTGTTCGGTGCCAAGAGCTGCATTGCTCGCATTAACCACTTGCATATCTACATATGGATTTGTAAGGTCCATTTCAAGAACATGAATGGTCATTGGACAGTCAGGGAGACGATAGAATGCATATTCGCAACCTGGACCTACACTGTGTTTGGGAATGATTGTATCAATGGCGTAGTTTTGGCCATTGATATACATTGTGTTTTGAGCTGGTGCTGTTGCTCCACAAGAAGCGATAATTGCACCGACCATCAAAAAATGGTAAAGATACTTCATATTATATTAATTTTATGTTTAGTTATATTAGTCAACAAAATTACAATAATATTAATATATTATGGTGTAAAGCGGGTGTATTTTATGATATATTAACAGTAATAGGGCGCTCTTTGCGGGCGAAAAGTTATAAAAAACTGCTTTTTTGTGCCTAAAATTTGTAATTATGGGGGGATTATTGTATTTTTGCGCGAAAATTATTGATTTTATTAGAAAAATGGAAGTGGCTATTGTTGGAGCAAGTGGAGCCGTAGCTCGAGAGTTTAAAGGGCTTGATCAACAAAGTTTCCAAATTGAATCTGTTAGAAAAATGAAAGTAGCAATCGTTGGCGCAAGTGGCGCAGTAGGTCAAGAATTCTTAAGAGTACTTGATGAACAAAATTTTCCTCTCGATGAGTTAGTGCTTTTCGGTTCAAGCCGTAGTGCAGGTAAAACATATACGTTCCGTGGCAAAGAAATCACGGTGAAGGAACTTAAACACAACGATGACTTTAAGGATATTGATATTGCCTTTACATCGGCTGGTGCTGGAATATCTAAAGAATTTGCCGAAACAATCACTAAATATGGTACAATCATGATTGACAACTCAAGCGCATTCCGTATGGACGAAGATGTGCCCTTGGTTGTTCCTGAAGTGAATGGTGACGCTGCGTTTAATACTCCTCGCAATATTATCGCTAATCCTAACTGTACTACAATTCAAATGGTTGTAGCGCTCAAACCTCTTAACGATATTTCTCCAATTAAACGTGTTCATGTGGCAACATATCAAGCAGCGAGTGGTGCTGGTGCGGCTGCAATGGACGAGTTGGTAAAACAATATGCTCAACTCCAAAATGGCGAAAAGCCAACGGTTGAAAAATTCGCTTACCAATTGGCATACAATGTGATACCTCATGTAGATGTGTTCCTAGATAATGGTTATACAAAAGAGGAGATGAAGATGTATCACGAGACAAAGAAAATCATGCATTGTCCTGATCTTGATGTGAGCGCAACATGTGTGCGTGTGCCAGTAATGCGTGCTCACTCTGAAGCGATTTGGATTGAAACCGAATCGCCAATTTCAGTAGAACAAGCTCGCGAAGCATTTGAAAAGGGTGAAGGTCTTGTAGTTGTTGATGATACTGCAAATAGGAGATATCCAATGCCTCTTGAAATTGCTAATCAAGATCCTGTATATGTGGGACGTATTCGTAAAGACATCACAAACGAAAACGGGCTATCATTCTGGGTAGTGGGCGACCAAATCAAGAAAGGTGCTGCTCTCAATGCAGTGCAAATCGCACTCTACATGATTGCCAACAAAAAATAAGAATCAGTTTGATTAACAGAATTTCTCTTGACGCTATATCCACCCAAGCACATGTTGCTTGGGTGGTGTTTTTTAGTGAAGGCTATAGAGTTGGGGTGAATTACATTGGAGATTGCGCATTTAGTCGCTAATGATAATTGGGATAATCTCCCAATTTTATGCATAAATTTGCTTGATTTGTGCATTTGAGAATTAATTCTTATTTTTGCATAAGAATTTGAAATAACCCTAAAATGCCATGATACTAACCTCTGCGACACCACTTGTGACATCGCCTGTATTGATATTTTTTATCGTACTGGTCATTATTTTGTTGTCGCCGTTGGTGCTTAATCGTTTCAAAATTCCCCATGTTATAGGACTTATTGTGGCTGGTGTGGCTATAGGACCATACGGGCTTAATGTGCTCGCTCGTGATATGAGTTTTGAACTCTTTGGGCAAGTGGGGTTGCTTTATATCATGTTCCTTGCGGGTATTGAGATAGATATGTTTCATCTCAAACGCAATCTTAAGCGAGGCTTGGTGTTTGGGTTGCTTACGTTCTTGTTCCCGATGGTAATAGGAACATTGGCTAGTGTGTATCTGCTTAATATGAACTGGGTTACGTCGATATTGCTCGCTTCGATGTATGCTTCACATACACTTATTTCTTACCCTATTGTAGCTCGCTTTGGATTGACTAAAAATCCAGCAGTATTGATTGCAGTAGTGGGTACTATTATCGCTGTTATTGGTGCGTTGCTTGTACTTGCTGGGGCTGTAAATGTGCATCGTACGGGCGAATTTGCATGGGGCGACTTAGGGCGATTATTGCTTGAGTTGGTTCTATATTGTGTGGTTATTCTTTACACTTATCCTCGTGTAACACGATGGTTTTTCAAGAATTATAGCGATAACGTAACGCAATACATCTATGTGATGGCAATGGTGTTTTTGGCTGCATGGTTTGCTCAAATTATCGAACTTGAGGCTGTGCTCGGAGCATTCTTTGCCGGACTGGTATTGAATCGTTATGTGCCCAACTCTTCGCCATTGATGAATCGTATAGAGTTTTTGGGGAATGCGTTGTTTATCCCTTACTTCTTGATAGGGGTGGGAATGATGATTGATATGCGTGTTGTGCTAAATGTAAACACATTGTTTGTGGCTGCTAATATGATTGTGGTATCGATTGTTGCCAAGTGGATAGCAGCGTTTTTGGCGCAAAAGATATATGGCATGAAGGGGCATGAACGTCGCATGATGTTTGGTCTTACGGCAGCTCACACGGCAGTAGCGCTTGCTGTAGTAACGATAGGTTATAATATGATAATGCCCGACGGCACTCGCATGATGGACGAGACTATTCTTAACGGAACGGTGTTGATGATTCTTGTTACATGTGCTGTGGCGCCTATTATGACAGCCCGCGCTGCATCGAAGATAAAAATCGAACAATTGTCGGACGAGTCGGCAATCGAGGAGAATGCTTCAAAACGCGAAACAAAGATATTGGTTCCAGTATCAAATCCTATTACTGCTCAATCGCTTACCGAATTGGCATTGATGCTTCGCAATCCTCGTCGTAAGACCGATATATATGCTATTCATGTGCGCAACGACAACTCTGCTGCATCGCGTGCGATGGGACGTAATGCTCTTGATATAGCGGTAAAAGCAGCATCGAGTGTCGATGCAGAGGTAGTGCCTATTGAGCGTTACGATATAAACACTGTGGCGGGGTTGATTAATGCTATTGAGGAGCGAGATATTACCGATGTGATTATAGGTATGCACCGTAAAGCAACGATTATCGACAGTTTCTTTGGTGCAAAAATTGAACAACTGCTCAAAGCTACCAACCAGATGGTAGTGATGACAAGATGTTTTATCCCAGTAAATACTGTTACCCGCATCGTGGTATCGGTGCCCCCTATGGCACAATTCGAAACAGGGTTCTCACGCTGGATTAGAGGTGTGGGCAACTTAACTCGTCAGGTGGGTTGTAAGGTGATATTCTGTTGTCACCCCGATACTCAACCACTTATTCGTGGGGTGTTGCAACGTGGTCGTTACGATATTCGTCACGAGTATCGTGATGTAGAGCGTTGGGACGATTTTGTGCTACTTTCAAATCGTATTCTTGAAGATGATTTGGTGGTAGTGGTATCGGCTCGTGATACATCGGTATCGCATAGCGATGACATGGCCGACATGCCAGGATTCTTGCAAAAATATTTCTCTCGCAATAACCTCATTGTGCTGTATCCCGAGCAATTTGGTGAGGCCGAACCTGTTAATACCTTTATCGACCCAATGTCGGCCGACATTCACTCTGTTCCATCTCCTATATGGTTCAAAATGCATGGATTGTATCGCAAAATGGTACAAATCAAGAAAAATCTCTTCAAACGCAAAAACGACAAGCGAGTAGAGTTGTAATTGATGCTTATTTACGAGTAATCTCTTTGTAGTCTCCTAATTTTTATAAGTTTTAGGAGGCTTTCATTATATACCCTTGTTTTGTAAAGATATGGGGGCGAGAATTATGAGAGTATATATTTGTTTGAGCGTAATTTGTTTATTGCAAGAATTATTTATTATCTTTGCGATGATGAAATGGTTCGCCATTTCAGAATTTTTTTGAAATATTTGCTCAATAGCCTTCAGAATCACCACCTCGGAAAGTTAAGAGCGAAACAATACATATTGAGAGGCTGCATAAGTGCAGGCTCTAACCAATTGTATTGTGGTTTGTGGTGAACCTTGAAGGCGTTGGCGAAAGTCTGCGCTTCTTTTTTTAGGTAGTGCAGATGAGGGAATTAAGGCAATATTGCACTAACCTAAAATAATAAAAGTATGAAAAAGTTTCTATTTTTGGTCATCGCAACATTGGTGACAAGTATTGGAGTTGATGCTCAAAAGATTAAAAAAAATTATTGGTGTCCGATAAAAATCAAAATGGGTATAAATAGGTGTCTCAATCGCAGATTTAATGCGGTTGAGATTCTTTTTTGCGATTTACAAGCCCCCCCCCTAATCAAAAAGAGTCAGTTGTGGCGGTGGATTTTCATCC
>JAFYSL010000006.1 GCA_017559355.1 Muribaculaceae bacterium | reverse complement strand
TAAATCTGCGATTGAGACACCTATTTATACCCATTTTGATTTTTATCGGACACCAATAATTCTAAAAGCACACTAAATGACAAATCGCAATATTGCAACTCTTACCATCTCCTAATATACACTTTCTAAAGACAACAATATAATCAAATATTTTCTTGTATTCTTTTGCATTAACAAATTTAATTTATACCTTTGCAACATCCTCTTCGGAGGAGGTAAGGGTAAAACCTTAAAGTATAGTCTCCATCTACATTGGAGGTCAGAAGCAAAAGCCTTCCTACAAAAGAAGTGACGAGTAGACAGTCTACTCGTCATATTTTTAATAATTAAGGCTTAATATACTTTAAGCGATACCTAATAATAAATCTATTGCCACCTCCTATATTTTGAGCATCATACATCTTTTCTTGCAATTATGCTCATATCTAAGATCCAACCATTTATACCTTAGTATTCTAAAGTGTCTTGGTGTGGGTTACACATTCGGGGACTTCGGGGAGGTAGTGGGTTACATAAATTAATGTAATATTATCTCGGGCTACGAGGTGGTTTATAACTCCTCTTATGCTACGCTTGCGTGCTGAGTCGAGTCCGTGAAGTGGTTCGTCGAGAATAAGGAGTTGTGGATGTTTGATAAAGGTGCGTGCAAGTAGCACTAATCGTTGTTCGCCTGCCGAAAGTGTATTAAATCTTCGGTCGGCTAGATGTTCGATATGAAGCAAATGCAACCAATGCATCGCTCGTTGCATTTGATGAGGTTTTACTTGACAAAATAAACCGACTGTGTCGTTCAACCCTTGCGCAACAATAGTTTTAATATCACCACTTCCATTGAAATATAAATGCATTTCGGGCGAGATATACCCTATTCGTTTCTTAATTTCCCATATACTTTCTCCACTACCTCTACGGCAGTCAAAGAGTGTAATATCATTGGAATATCCCTGCGGATTATCGGCATGCACAAGACTTAACAATGTTGATTTACCAGAACCATTAGGCCCAAACAATGACCAACACTCCTTATTACGAATTGTCCACGACACATTATTGACAATTGTGCGATTGCCATACTTCACATTGCAATTATTTAGAGCTAATACCACATCGGTATTTTTATCGTCATACTCACGCTCAGGGCATGATGGCAAGTCATCAAGATTTATCGCATAATCAAACAGGTAGTCAAACGAGCGCTGAAATTGTGTTCTCTCTACCCCATTTCGCATTACTCTCGCCTTGATTTCCATGTCAACAATAGGTATTACACAATCAGTTGCGGGATGAAGATCGACTGGATTACACAATAGCAATATCACCGATACACCTTGTGCAACAATGCTACTAATCGTATCATTGAGTATGTCGCGCGATGCGGCATCAAGTCCTATATATGGATTGTCGAGAATCAACACATCGGGAAGGTCAAAAAGTAAGTTCACGATGAGCAATTTGCGAAGTTCACCACTCGAAAGGAAGTTGACATGTTTTGTAGCAATATCATTAAGTCGCAAATTGGTGGCCAATTCTTGCCAACGAGGTGTATTGATGCGATTACTGAATATCTCTGCAACAGTGGGCACCTCATCGTTCATCATCGCCTCAAAGCGTTGTTGATAATACTCCACCTTAAAACCCGCAAACGAATGAATATCTGCAAACTCAATTTTCTTGATTATCAATCTATCACGACACCCTTCAATGCTATTTGTACAAAAATTCCACCCTTTTTCAAGAATATTTCCGAGCATAGTTTTCCCAGCTCCATTAGGGCCCATTATTGCCGTGATGCCACGAGGAATTGTCACATGATGAGGATTGAGAATCTTTGCCTCTCGATATCGCAAATGATTACTTTTGAGTTTTATCAAGAAATTCATAATACAAAACAATGTAGTGCTAACTGCTTATTAAAGCACCTCTTTTAATGCAGCGACCACTCGTTCCACCTCTTCATTTGTAAGCGATGGAAACATAGGCAAAGAGAATATTTCACGAGCAGCACACTCTGTATTTGGAAGTGAATCTTCACCACCTCCAAGGTGCTTATAAGCCTCCATCAAGTGAATGGGTGTAGGATAACTTATATTGAGAAATATGCCCTTTTCTCTGAGTTTACTTATTATAGCATCTCGATTAGAATGGCGCACCACATATAAATAATATACATGACGACCATTGCCAGTTTCAACCGGAAGCGAAAGAGAGGTCTCAGCAAGAAGGGTATTATACATCTGAGCAATCTCTCTACGGCGCTCGATATATTGCTCTATGCGTTGTAATTTTGTACGCAAGATTGCTGCTTGCACCTCATCTAAACGGGAATTATATCCATGCTCAATGGCATAGTATGTTTGCTCTGCCCCATAAAAGCGAAGTCGACGTAATTTGGCATCATATTCACCGCTATTTGCAAGCATCATTCCTCCATCACCATAAGCGCCGAGCACCTTTGTGGGATAGAACGAAGTAGTAGAAATATGACTCATTGCCCCTGCTTTTTTCCCTTTGTATGTTGCTCCATGGGCTTGCGCGCAATCCTCAATTACAAATAGATTATGTCGTGAAGCTATGTCATTAATAACGTCCATATCCACACACTGACCAAACAAATGTACTGGAATAATGGCACGAGTGCGAGAAGTAATCGCCTCCTCAATTTTTGACACATCCATCAGATAGGTTGAAGGATCAATATCAACAAACACTGGTTTTGCGCCCGCCGAAATGATAGCCGACACTGTGGGAATTGCCGTATTTGAAACAGTTATAACCTCATCGCCAGGTTTAATTCCTACGGCATGAAGAGCGAGACTTATGGCATTGGTGCCATTGTCACACCCAATTCCGTAGGCTACACCACAATATGAAGCATATTCTTGTTCAAAAGCTTTAACATTTTCACCAAGGATGAGCATACCCGACTGAAACACGCTTTCAACAGCGCGCATTATATCCTCTTTTTCTTGGGTATATTCGCGTAGGTAGCCCCACACCCTTATATCACTACTCATCGGCAAAGAATTATTTAAGCCAAAGATTCGGGGTGGCCAGTTGGCGACGCTACCTCTTCAGGATTCTCATTAGGTTTCAAAGGACGAGTGTCGTTAGGGCGCATTTTTAATTTTATTTCATCAAAACCTTGACCATACACACCATTAACATTGGCTTGTGTAATAAATGCATCGTGATCAATTGATTTTATGATGCGAAAAATAGTTACCGATTCAATTTTACGACACATCACAAGCAACACTTTCACCTCTTGCTTGCTATACCAACCAATACCATTCAATACGGTACAACCTCGATTGGCCTCGTTGTTGATAGCCGTAGCAATCTCTTTCCATTTGGGAGAGAAGATTGTGAATTGTACTGCTTGACGGTTGGTGTTAATCATCATATCAGCCACCATTGAAGCAGCAAAAAGAACAATAAAACCATATACAATTTTATTAATATCTTGAAACAATAGATATGATGATGAAATAATAAAAAAGTCGGTATACAACATTGTGCGACCAATACTTACATTACTTTTCTTAGCCACCATTGCTGCCACAATATCAGTACCACCAGTGCTACCATTGTGAGTAAATGCCATACCAATACCAATACCGCAACTGATACCACCAATGATAACATTCATAAATGTTTCGCCTTGTACCAATGGTTTCCCTTGGAGCAATTCATAAAACAATGGCTGCATGATACCAATCATGAGCGAAATCACGGTTGCGCCAAAGATAGTACGCAACACAAATTGCTTTCCTACGATTTTGTATGCAAACGCAAGCAAAATGAGATTGACCGAATATTGTGTTACCGCAACAGGGATATCAAATGAAAGGTACTCTTGTGATGCAAAATACACCAACGAACCGAGGCCAGACACGCCTCCCATTACGACCTTCTCAGGAAGGATAAATGCCGTAAATCCAAACGAATATATCGCAATACCAAGGATTATCATTACATAATCCTTGTAAGAAATCCATAAATTTTTGCTTGACAATTGCATATAATTAAATTTTAATCATTCAAAGTTAATACTAAATTTACAATCATCAACTCACTTTTTCAAAAATTTTAAAATGAATGCATATTTTTCTCTTTTCCTTCGCAATATCGCCATTTAAGTTCACAAATATTCTTGGCACATCTTTTGCGCTATCTAACGATGTTTATCAATAATAAAATCTATGGGAAATATCATCAAAACAGACCTCGTACCCAAAGGCATTTGCTTGAATTTCTTTGGGATATTTCTCACTCGCGACAAGAGTTGGATTGACAAGTATGTAGTAAACCACGAACTCATTCACACTGCTCAACAAAAAGAGTTGCTATGGATACCCTTTTACATAGCATATATCATTGAATGGTTATTCAAACTTATAAAATATCGCAACTCTCATCGTGCTTATATGGACATCTCTTTTGAAAAAGAAGCATACACCCATGGACACGATCTCTCCTATCTTTCGCATCGCAAACATTTTGCGCAATGGAGCAGAAATCAATAGACCGTTTGTGGATTCAAGATAAAAGCAGTACCTTTGCATTGAAATATACGAAGTTTAACGGGGTGTTCCCTGCCCCCCATAATAAATTGAAAGATATGACCGAAATTACAAAATGCCCTAAGTGTGGCGGTGAATATGTATACTTCGACGGTTCTCTTTATGTTTGCCCCGATTGTGCATATGAATTTAACCCATCAGACGAAACTGAAGAAGCTAACGACGTTGCAAAAGATAGCAATGGCGCAGAACTTTTTGACGGAGATGCTGTAACAGTAATCAAAGACCTCAAAGTAAAAGGTTCGTCAATGGTTATCAAAAGAGGCACAAAAGTAAAAAGCATTCGCCTCACAGAAAACCCCGAAGAGGTTGACTGCAAAATCGATGGTAGCAGCATCGTTCTCAAAACTTGCTTCTTGAAGAAATAATTTTAGGATGTATTTCCTAATAAATATGAGGTGCCTAATTGAGCACCTCATATTTATTTATATTTTATTGAATACATCTTAATTATCCACAGTATTAATACCAAGTTATTACATCGTTATACGAAGAACGCTTATCATACTTAAGATCGGAGAGCATTGCCGATTTTACCGAAATGTGAAAATTATAGGATTTATAAGGACCTACTGGCACAAAACTTGCTCGCATAACAAAGCAGTGCAAGTCGCGCGAAATGTTACAGTTCATATACGCCAATTTACCTGTATCAAAATTATAACTTGCGGTAAATCCAAAGTTCCAGTTTTTAGTAGGTCGTATATTTCCTGAGAAACTTAAATTTTGAGTAAATTTACCTCGATACTCAAGTTTTTCTTTATCAAATTCGCCATATCCATAATTGACAGAATAATTCATAGTCAAATTCCATGGCACGCTCCATTTCATATATCCATCATCGTCAGTTGCCACATCACTCTTTTTCTTTGAGAAAGGCGACGATGGTGCACCCTCATTCTGGTTATCTGTTTCTTCTGCCTCGTCATTATCGATATTCTCATCATCAGACGATGCTTCTCCTCCTTTATCTTTATTCTTTCGCTTGAATGTATCATTGCTAAATGTATATGAGAAGGAGGTCCCTGTACTTGAGAGTTTGCCCCAACCTTTTCCAACCTCCCAACGAGGAATGTTTACTCTCACAGGATTACCATATTCATTAAGTTGATATGTATACACATCCCACACTGCCGAGAGATTAAGATTGAAATTCTTCACTAATCGAAGGTTAATTGAAGTGTTAAGGTTACTCCAATTCAACGAGTCGGCAGCAAAATTATAACTTTGAGCAATTGTAAAATTCTCTATTAGAGAAATTTTCTTTTCGCCTATACTATCCTTATCTGACCTCACCTTCATCTCAACGTTGTTTGACAACGAAACCGAAAGAGCTCCAGTTTTTCCTTGCCCTGGCACACCAAATAGGCTATTGGGGAATAGTGAATATTTACGCGTCTTTTCGTTGCCATTTACATCTACATAATTGTAGGAATCATAGTACCCAAAGAAACTTGACGAAAAGTCGGGCGACGCCGAGAATGAAATTGTTGGTGTCAATACATGACGAATCATCTTCACCTTATTCCCTAAGAATGGAAGGGGTTGATAAAAACCATATAATTTTGTAGCAAGCGACATTGACGCCGAAAAATCCCACACATTGTAGAAATTATATGTAGTATCACACACCTCTGCTGCCGCATTTGGATCCCATTGTCGACGCACCTTATTAGTATACATGCGGTCGGTAAGAGATATTTGTGGCGTAATATTTATATACTTAAATAGATTAAATGTAGCAGAGATGGGGACCGAGTGACGCATACCATTACGCCAGTCTTTTACTAAATTCTTATTGAAAAACTCATTTTGTTTTGCTGTTAGTGAGTTTTGGAATTGTCCCGAATATGACATTCTGATTTTCTCATACCAACGCTCTTCGCCAACAGCCTTTTTGCGCTTGAATGGATATATCTGCGACATAGTCAAAGTAATATTGGGGAACGACACTGAGAGAGTAGAGTCTTGTGTGCGTTGCGATACGTTTAAAGTTGTTGACAATGACCACTTTGACTGAGGGAAACGATATGACAAGTTTACCGAACTACTCTTTGTATTTTCGGTAAAAGCGCTACTATAGTAACTATTCATATCATTTCGGTTATATCCACTTGTAGCGAAGTTGACACTTGCCGATAGGTTTAGATTAGGATTTGCCTTAGGGTCTTGAGTGTGACTCCACACCACTTGGAAGTTAGTCTGCTTTGAATAGTCGGGCATCCCCTTATCTCCATATATCGATGTTAAGAAACTCAAGTCAAAGTTACCCGAGAACTTATATCTTTTAATATAATTTGAGCGAGCCTTTACTCCCCACGAACCTTTTGTATATAGTTCGCCAGTAAGTGCCAAGTCTATATTATCACTAATGGCAAAATAGTATCCCCCATCGCGCAAATAAAATCCACGTTTATAGTCATCACCTACTGTGGGCATTATCACACCCGACGAATATTTTTCAGTAAATGGGAAATATCCAAATGGAACGGCAATAGGTAAAGGCAATCCTGCCAACACCATATAGGTGGGACCGACAACAATATCCTCTTTTGGACGCATTTTCCCTTTTGTTACTTGGAAATAAAAGTGAGGGCAATCATGATTGTCGCAAGTAGTATATCTACCATTCTTTATGTAATACGTGTCATCTGCATCTTTTTTCGTCTCACCACCAGTGAGGTATCCATCGCCTTGTTGCGTAATTACGTTAGTGATATACCCTTTCTTTGACTTAAAGTTATATTGCATTGTCTCGGTTTCATAGGTAGTCCCCCCTTCGTCAAAAACAGGTTTACCTACCCACTCTCCCAACGAGTCTTTACGCCCAACGGCATATACTAAACTCGTTTTCATATCCATATCAATCTGATCGGCATCAAGTTTTAGATTACCATATGTAACTTTCCCTTGACCATACATATAGATACGATTTTTGCCGGTCATCACAATAGAATCATTGGATGAAAACACCACTTGATTATCAAGATCGACCTTGACTTTGCGAATGCGTGATGGCGCAACAGAATCGTTTTGTATAGCTAACTCCTCAACTTTTTCATCTTTAATGACATGCGCTGAATCAACATCAGCCACAACCACACTATCTCTAAGTGATTGCGCACTAACATTGAATGCAAATAACATCAAGAAAGTTAATATATATAATTGAGTTCGTCTCAAGCCACTACTTCACTTTATTTCAAAATGCAAAGATAGTAAATCGGTACGGATTAACAGTCCTTTAACCCTATTTTAACCTCTAAAATTAGTTTTTTTAATACATGTAAATTAGAATGGGTAACCTATAGCCAAATGGAATGCCAAAGATTTACCAAAGGAAGGCATATTATAATACCCCGATTTACCAGTTTCATATGGGGCATGAATACCAATACCTAGGTCGCCACGCACAACAATAATATCCATATCAAAGCGCAATCCCACTCCCGTTCCAAGAGCTAAATCGCGTAAGAAATTTGCGCCATTAAGAGTCCCTCCAAGACGTTGTGGGTCATCTTTCAACAACCACACATTACCAGCATCAACAAACAATGCACCCTTAAACATGCCATATATTGGGAAACGATATTCCAAGTTGGCTTCAAACTTAAATGTACCTGTTTGGTCAAAATAGTTGTCAGTTGATGAACCTAGTTCACGATAACTACCTGGTCCTATGCTTCGCACTGTAAATGCACGAATAGAGTTAGCACCACCTACATAAAACTGCTCGCTATAAGGTACTTGTGACGAATTGCCATAAGCATGCGCCGCTCCCACGGCAGCACGTGTATACAACCAATGATTACCTCTCAATCGGCAATCATATACCACTTGTGCCGCCCCCTTTACAAATTGCGAGAACGGTGTGTTAAACATTTTCTTTTCCCCATTCACACCAGCAAGTTCCCATAATGCCCAACATAAATTACCAGCCTCTTGCACAGAAAATTGCAAATTAATACCATTGTTTCGATCAATTCGGCAGTCATAGGTATATGAATACCCTATCTGAGGAATAAATTGATTTTGAAAACTTTGTGCCACGGCTTGATTCTCGCTCATAATTGAGTCAAAGTCAGCAGTTGTATTCATCATTTTGGTATAAGTAATTTTTGGTAAAGTGAGCGTATTGGTTGAGTATTTTGTTGACTGCCACTCATAATCCATCGAAGCATTAAACTGCGCCATTCTGAAATAATATGGGCGATTTAATAATTCGGCATCGAGCGATATTCTTGTCCAATTAAGGGCTCTACGGCGTTGTGGCACAAATCGTGGTGCAAGCAATCGAGGGAACGACAATGTGGTTTTCAACCCAAATTCATAGGAATTGAATATAGAATTGTGATTGCTACCTGTTTGCCACTCATACGCACCTGTCAAACTCACATTCAACTGCTCTCCACCACCAAACAAGTTCTTGTTAGTAACACCAATCGAAACTCCTGGGCCAAGATAACTATTTGATTTTGATGTTACATTCATCTCTATACTTGCCTCCCATGGAGCATCTTGCGTGCAGTTTATCACCACATCAAGACGATTATCGGTCGATAATGAGTCATAAGTAACACCAATATTTATATCATTAAAAATCCCAAGACGCGACAAATATGTCTGTGTCCTATTCATATCTCTTACCGAAAAAATTCTTCCTTCACGGAACGTAACACACTCAGGGATAATTTGATGACGGAATTTAATCGGTTGCATCTGCACAATTGTTGCTCTTGGTGTCACGATTGTATCGGGTGTACCACCACCCTCATTTCGATGCACACACATTGTCACATTGCCCGTTACATATCTCTTCAACGCATTTGCTGGCACATCTTTAGACATCATCATTCGCAACGCAATTGACTGCGGAGCAATCGTACTATCGGCAAGATATTCAATATATTCGGGACGGAAATAATAATAACCTCTATTTCTTACTTGATTAGCAATTACTGTGCGCAACTCAACAAGTGAATCGGTACAATAACGCACACCTTTTGCAAGCATTTTTGACTTTATCGTAACTGAGTCAATGATATGATTTAAGAGGTTTGTATCAGGAAGAAGCTCCACCGAGTCAATACGATACACTGGACCTGTCTTCACATCATATACCACCTTTACCTTTTTAGGATTTTTGCTTTGAATGATGTCGTATTTCACGTCAGAACTAAAATATCCGTTATTGTCAAGAATTTCATCAATCATCTTCACTCGCAATTCGGGACGAACATCTGACAACAATACTGGTTCCTCTACAAGTTTTTCATACAACCACCCTTTCACACCTTTTGCTTCGCTATCCCAGTTATTATACACCCATAATCCCACAGGGAATGGATAACGAATTGATGGCGAAATCAAACTATTATTTGGGGCAACATTAACAGCCTCTTTCACCTGCGATTTTACATCTGATGGTAATTTCTCCCCCCCAACAGCCTCAACTGATATACGCTTTACTCCTGTGTATAATGGATCATCGACACTCAACCTGCGTGTGGTTGAGCACGATGAAAGTACCATCATTAGCAACACTACAACTGCTAATTGAGTTAATATGTTATATCGCGTTTTTACCATCTATTACTTGCTTGATTTCTTAAACAAATCGCCTAGCGATTTTAATTTTCGTTTATACACAAAACCCACTCCAGTTTGAGTAATATCCCCCTCAAGAATACTTTCATATCCCACTTGTCGGAATAGTTTTATATACATCGAACCACTGCGATTGAGCATATATTCAAACGAAATATCGTTAATCAAATTTTGAGAATAATTTTCATCAGCATCTGCATCGGTTGAATAGTTTCCACCCACTACAATCTTAAATCGGTCGTTAAACAATGTCTTTGATACTTTATAACTATAACTTGTTGCTTTTGAAGTTGTTCCACCTGTTGTCTTATCATATTGATCAATACCAAACGACACATCTACAAATCCTATATTATTTGCTGCCCATGAGTTAAGTCTTGACTCTACAAACGCGTATAACGGATTACCCACGAGATTTGTATTATCCTTTGAGCCTATTCCTGTATATACATTATACAACAACATATTGATTGCTTGATTTGCACGTTGCTCATGACTCATTGTTGATAATTCGTTGGCAATCGTAATATCATCGGGCGTTGATAGATCAAACTCTACATTCATATTGTTTAACGAATTTGTTACCGATAATTTCACATCAAAGTCAACTAATCGTGAATCTCGACCTTCTTGCGTTACATTGGCTTTAACCTTATCCACTGCCAAAATATTCAATATTGGGTTCATCATATCGCCATTAAACGCAACATAACTTCCATCAACAAAGTCAAACAACTTTTCCGACATCAATGGAGGCGTATATCTCACAAATCCTTTATTTATGGTGTAGCGTCCAGTCAATCGACTATCGTCCATTGCATCTAGTTGATAATTCAACGCTCCACTACCTTGCAATTGTACTCTATTTTTACCATCGGCCGAGAGGTCTACATTTATCGTTGAACCCTCCGATACAACCAGCATCACATCAAGACCCAATGCGATTGCCTCAACCTTCTCCTCCTCAGGTGCAACAGCAAGTGTATCGGAAAAATCCACAAATTTCACCATTCCTTCTGTGCTATATGATGTTATTGCAGAGGTTGCATCTGGAATTATGTATGTAACATTTGACCCACTCAGCAGTTTAATAGTCGCATCAACATCTAATCGCGATAGTCCGCCTTTTATATCTGCATCAACATCTACAAATCCCTTTCCATAAATGTCTGTTCTTCTTGATTTATTGCTCCCCAAGATTTGCATATTGCGAGCCTCTAATTCTAAATCAACCTTTGGTGATGTTAGTTTTTTTACATCAACTATTCCTTTTACCAATAAAGGATTCTTATTTACACCTGTGATAGCAAAATTGTTAAATGACACCACATTATCAACCACGGGGATATTCACATCTGAAAAATTCAATTGAGTTCCAGCCATCGCTATTGACACAGCTGTTGAATCAAATTTCATATTTCCGTTGATTATAGGCGCATCCTTATCTCCACTAACTTTCATCTCGCCACTCAATGCTCCAGTCAACGTTGCCACTCGTTTTGGAATCATTGGATTAAGAACCTTTAATGGAAAATGAATAACTGAGAGGTCTAACATAAACGGTGACGCACTCGCACTATCATTCAAGCAACCCACTAGCGACATAGCCTTTTTGCCATCTACCAAAACCGATGCGTTGGCATTGATTTTTCCAGCTTTACTTGTAACAATGCCAAGGTCGGCATCAAACGAGCCCACACGCTCTTTACCCACCATAAACTCGTTGAGCGAAAGTTGCCCCTTCCCATTCAGTTGGTCATTGCCCCAATTCACCCTCACATCGGCCGACAAGTCTCCTTTTATAGGTGGAGCATATGGATTAAACGCAACTAATTCAGCAAGATTAAGGTCTTTTATCTTTAATATCAAATCCTCTTGTAGCCCATGTAATGAATCATTATGCTCGGTGTAAATATTTACCGAACTACTTGAATTTTTCATCTCAACATCTGCATCTACATGGTAAGTAAACATATTATACTCAATGAAGTTTTCATCGTTAATATCCCACTCTTTATATGCAATCATAGGTGTTTCGGGGAATAGTTCAAACCTCACAATAGAGTCGCCCACCTGAGCAAGAGCACCGAGATTATACCCCGATTCTCCTTTTATATTTTGTTGTTGCACATGTGTTGATACCAAATCGTCGGCGATATATCCATCGATTGTTACACGAGCAAACTCATCTAACGTGCCTGGACGATTGCCAATTGAAGCGTTATACATCAATATCTTATCATACTGACGCGCTTCAAAATTTATCGTATCAATTGCAGTCGTTCCCATTGAATACCTCAACACTTTGCCCGATATGTTTATCATTGAGTCATTACTTGCCATGAGCGAAAGTCGCTCAAAGCGTTGGTCGCTTGCAGCCAAATATTCCGATAAAATATTTTGCGAACCAGCACGCACGTTAAGACTGAAATGTGGCAATGATTGTTGTACTTCCTCTACGTCAATTCGTCTTGCTCCTATCTGATTGCTAACAACATTTCCCACCGAAGAGAGTTTTGCCATTATTGTATCAAGAGGCTCTATTGTGGATAGGAATGCAAACATATCCTTATTGCGCATAGCGATATTTATCATTGAGTCGGTGGCATAAAGTTTGGTATTTATATCATTCACCGCCAATCGCAATGAATCACTTCGCCAATCTACAGCATCAACTTGCAATACACCTTTCACTTTGCGATTTTCCACATCAAGTGTGCCCTTACTGCTAAACATTGACATCAAATCCCCTCGTCCATCAGTAATACCCAATATTTTGAAATCGAGATCTCTAACATCAGCGTTTACATCCCACTTTAATGATGATTTATCAAACGTACAACATGCCGTCAAATCAAAATCGGCATCTTTATTATTAGAGGTAATTTCCACCTCGGCATTGTTATTTTTCAACAACGCATCTATTGTTATATTTTTGTATTTTGTCCCCTTATAATCTATCTCATTTATAATCACATGAGTATTGGTATCCATCTCCTTACCAAAAGGATTGAAGTGTGAACCAATCGCATTCACCGTCCCCGACACATTGCCAACTCCTATTCGTGGCAAGAACGCATCAATAGGGAAATTTATCATATTCAAGGCCACGTCGTACCCCTCAGTGTGACCATTCCATTTTGCTACTAATGCTAAATCTCCATCTTGAGTGTGTGCTTTTACATCTCCATTTACTTTCCCTGAGTCAAAATTGACCATTCCATTTAGAGTCATTACTGGCAACTCTAACGAATCATCGACATCATCAGAAATTAATGCATTCACATAATCGGCATCTATAATTTCACCTCTCAACTCAAGACTTCCGTTCTTATACTTAAAATCAGACGGGCCTCTCATTTGTCCAGTGACTTCAATATTTGCTCGACCAGCAACATCAACCATAATTTCCTTTATATTTAAGAGACGTGGCGACCCTACTACATCTAAATTTAATCCTATTTTATCTTGCGCCGACATCCCTTTTTCTATTGGTACATATAGCGGGAACATTTTGGCAATATCATCTACTCCAAGTATGCCATTGCCTCGCAACACAATTTCTGTTGTAGGGCTATCAAATGGTCCATACACCTTCCCATCAAATTTTAGTTGCGAAGATGGTGTTGACACATCTATGTCATGCAATATCATATACTTTTCGTCGGTCATAAATGTACCACTCCCATTGAGTTCCACGCCACATCGCTCTCGACACTTAATCCATTTAACGGGAATAGTCACTTTACTCGACTCATTATAGAATGATTTTATTATCAAATCAACGCTATCTACCTGCAAATAATTAAAATCAATGCCCGGAGTAGGTTCTACACCAGTATACGTATATAATGCTTTTGAGTTTACAAAATCAATTGAATCAACCTTAATAATCCATGGTTTTGACTCTATCGAATCCTCGACCTCTATCGTTTCATCAATTGATGCCACATACACTGCGTCAAGTTTCTCTCCACTCACAGTTGCCACCTTGACTATCTGCTCACCAATATCAACCATTAAGTCGGTTACATACGCATCGGCAAAGTATGTATTAAGTGAATCAATTGTCGACTCAAGTGCCATGTGGTAGGTAAAATCAGTGAGATAGAAATTTTGCCCCATTATGCGCCAAGGTGTTGACGCAGTAGTATCGGCTGGTGATGGTGTTGAATCGTTCTTGATTATTAAATCGACTTTTCCGCCATTGAGTTCGGCCTTAGATAGCATTATTTCATTCGATAACAATCGCAATTCTGCATCTTGGAGCGATAACTGCGTAATTACAATATTCATGCACATTGCCGAATCGGCATCTCCTATGCGATAACAACCGTCTTCAATCGTTGCTTCATCAATGGCAACAACCCCCAATAACAATGGGAATAATTTTACATCAGCATTTAAATAGTTTGCTGCAACTAAAGTATCATTTTGTGGTTCGACAATCGACATTCCATTAAGAGTCAGTTCTAATGGAAAATCTATCGACAACTTACTAAGAGCGAAATTAACATCTCCCGATGCATTAATTCGCTCCACTAATTTTTCGCGCAAATCATCTTGAAACCACTCTGTATAAAACACTTGCATAATGCCAAGGAGCAACAATAGCACGCCTGCTATTGTCAACCCCAATACTTTGAATATTTTTGGCAACAATTGTTTCACTGTCAAGACTCTAATAATCAAACAAATTTAGCGCAAAATCATCATTTGTGCAAATCAAAAGTGTGCTACGGACTCGTTTTAATCCATAGCACACTATTCTTATCTAGAATGACTCACTATGAGTCATTATTCCGTGTTAATAAAATCAGATTTATAGATATACATTAGTTCTTGAAGGATAGTGAAGCATACCACCTCCTATTTCTTGGGCGATACCATCTCCCATTGAATTAGCCACAATTGTCAATGCAAAGCACAATGCTGTTGCTGGACCATTTGCAGTTATTACGTTACCATCTACTACTACTGGTTTGTCGCACATCGTTGCCTTCACGCACTCTTTTTCAAATCCAGGATAACAAGTGGCGTTCTTCCTATCAAGAATACCAAGTGGATATAATACCACTGCTGGCGCAGCACATATTGCCGCAATCTTACCACCAGTGGCAGCATGCGCTTTCAAGGCACGATTGAGTGTTTCACAATTTGATAAATGGGTTGAACCAGGCATACCTCCAGGAGCGATTAGCCATTCTGCTTCAGATAAATCTGCTTCAGATATGAGCAAATCGGCAAGTACAGAAACGCCATGCGCACCGATTACCTTATGACATTCGGTAATTGACACCGTTTTGAGCTCCATACCAGCACGACGCATTACATCTACCACAGTCAACGCTTCTATTTCTTCAAATCCTTCTGCTAAAAACAAATATGAACGCTTCATAAATAAAATTTGTAAAGTTTATAGGTTAATTAATTTTCTATTTTGTAAAGTTACATAAAAAATAACACAATTCAAACAGTTTTTGTTCTTGCTACTCTCTAACCAATCTCTAAAAAAGATTTTTATAAAGAAAATATTCAATTTAATTTTGAATTTCGTAATAAGTTTGTAACTTAGCGCACAAACCAACAAACTTACATTTATGAGAATCAAAATCCTTGTCGTTGACGATGAAGAATCTATTTGCGAGATTCTAAAATACAATCTTGAAAAAGAAGGATATGAAGTGGATTGTGCTTATAGTGCTGAAGATGCTCTTGCTCACGATCTTGCCGCCTATTCTATTTTTATTTTGGACATTATGATGGACCGCATTAGTGGTTTTGATTTTGCAAAACGTCTCAAAAACAATATTGCAACCGAAAATACACCCATCATATTCTGTTCTGCTCTTGATGGAGAAGATGACACTGTAATGGGGCTAAACATAGGTGGTGATGACTACATTACAAAACCATTTGTGATTAGCGAAGTTCTTGCCCGCGTGAGAGCTGTATTGCGTCGTTCGCATATTGCTCATCAACAAGCCTACAACATCTCTAAAAGCATATACGAGCCAGATATCACATTCAAAACGCTACGCGTAAATCGCAACGAGAAATTATGCTATATCAATGGTGTTGAGATTCCTCTCACCAAAACCGAATTTGACATACTGCTCTTCTTTCTCACCCATCGCAATCGCATTTACTCCCGCGATGAAATCATACGACAAGTGTGGGGCTGTGGCGTTGATGTTACCAATCGAGCGATTGACACCAACATCACTCGCCTACGCAAAAAACTCGGCGAATATGGTAGCGCCATTATCACTCGTTTAGGATTCGGATATGGTTTTAAGGAAACGGCCTAACTACCAATGGCGACTATTTTTCCCACTTGTCATTTTGCTGTGGTCTACAATTGCAGCAATGGTGGTGATTCAATACAACCGTGAGAAGTCATATCGTAACGATATGGCTAAACAACAACTTGAATTTGTAAACAAACGAGTTATCTTCGGTTATGAACGTGGTATCGACCTCAAACCATTCTTAAAGTTCGTTAATGAATACTTTGATCAATCTGTGTATGACGAAGTACGAGTATCGGTTTACGACATGAACAATCGCCAACTCATTCATGCTATAGGCGAACCTATTAAATTAAACAAAAAAGAGGCAGATTTACGACCCAATTTTTTCTATTCAAAACGAGTTAGCAAAGATGGCAAAGTAGCAGTTTATACCGCTATGCCCTATACTGTTACACTAATTGAGGCACTCGCTCCCGATCGCACTGTGTGGGTTATAATCTTAGCATTTGCGATTATCGTTACGATTATTGCATTTATTTCCACTTTATACTTGAGTAAAAGTGTAAAACTACTCCATAAATTTGCCAAACACGCAACTACCGAGTCTACCCTCGACACCAACTATCGCTTCCCCAAAGATGAACTTGGCGAGGTGTCGCAACAGATTGTCACACTCTTCAACAACATGACAAATGCCATCGAAGAGAGGGAAAAAGCACACAATATGGCACTCGCAGCCATTGAAGAAAAAAGTCGCATTAAACGTGAATTAACCAGCAACATAAATCATGAATTAAAAACGCCAGTAGGCATCATCAAAGGATACATTGATTCGATTGCCGATGACCCCGAAATGCCAGCTGACACTCGCGAACATTTTATCAAAAAAACTCAAACACAAATAACTCGGCTTTGCAATATGCTCAACGACATATCAACAATTACACGATTGAGCGAAGCCTCAACCGAGATTAACAAACAAGAATTAAATTTCTTCAACCTCATAAATACAATTGCCAATGATATAAAAGAATCGGGAGTTATCAATGAAATGACATTCTCATTTGGCATTCCTCACAACTGTACAATAATTGGCAACCCATCAATATTAAATAGCACAATTACCAATCTAATTAAGAACTCGGCAGCATACTCACGAGGAACAAAAATGCGATTGGAATTATGCGATGAAGACGACACGTTCTACACCTTTGTTTTCTATGACAACGGCACTGGAGTAGGAGAAGAACATCTTCCCAATCTTTTTGACCGCTTCTATCGAATTGACACAGGACGTTCACGTAGAGCAGGTGGTACTGGACTTGGACTTGCAATCGTGCAAAGTGCCATCAAAAACCACGGCGGCGATATTACCGTAACTAATCGTCACGAAGGCGGACTCCAATTCCAATTCACCCTCCCAAAGGTAAAATAATAAATACATAAAAACAACAGGAACATCATTGTAGATGTTCCTGTTGTCATATTCTTTATTGACTGCTATTTAAGGAAAAAATTTATCTATCGCATCCAGAATTTTTGCACAAGCAGTTCCATCTCCATAAGGATTGGCAATACGCTCGTTTGCGGCATAATATTCAGCGTCATCAATAAATTTAGAAGCCTCATCAACGATTAATTGGCGATTTGTTCCTACAAGGCGTATAGTTCCAGCTTCTAACGCTTCGGGACGCTCAGTAACTTCACGCATCACAAGCACTGGTTTACCCAATGAGGGAGCTTCTTCTTGAATACCACCGCTATCAGTGAGGATTATATAACTGCGAGTCATTAAATAGACAAAATAGAGATATTCGGCTGGTTCGATAAAGAACATATTACCATTATCCATATCGGCAAATACCTCTTTTATAGGTTTACGCACATTAGGATTGAGGTGCATTGGATACAAGAAGTCAATATCGGGATATTTTTGAGCCAAATTCTTCAGTGCGTTACAAATATTCAAGAATCCATCGCCAAAGTTCTCACGACGATGACCAGTAATCAACACTAAACGACGACCTCCATTCAAACGATTTACATCGTAGCCCATCTCTCCAATTTTAGCAATCAACTGAGCCTCGAGCGAAGCATCTGATTTAATCTTATTTACAACCATATGAAGAGCATCAATTACAGTGTTACCTGTAACCGAAATATATTCCTCTTTTACAGCCTCATTCAACAAATTTTTACGACTTACTTCGGTTGGAGAGAAATGCAATGTTGAGATACGACCTGTGATTTGACGATTCATCTCTTCGGGCCATGGACTGTAGATATCATATGTGCGCAACCCTGCCTCAACGTGCCCTACTGGGATTTGAGCATAAAATGCTCCCATAGCAGCAGCTGTTGATGTAGCGGTATCACCATGAACGAGCAACATATCAGGCTTACATTGACATAATACATCACGCATACCCAACAATATTCGAGATGTTACATCATACAAATCTTGCCCTTGTTTCATGATATTCAAATCATAATCAGGCGTAATTTCAAACAATGACAACACTTGGTCGAGCATTTCGCGATGCTGACCAGTAACACATACTACTGTTTTATATTTTTCGGGATATTTTTGAAACTCTTTTACTAGTGGCGCCATTTTAATGGCTTCTGGACGAGTCCCAAAAACTAACATTATAGTCTTCATTACTTATAGTTTTTTGGTTACCAACCAATAGGCATACTTAATAAAATGGAAATTGCGAGTGATGCGTTTAGGTTGCTTAATCAATCTATAGGCAAACTCCATATTGTGATCAATCCACCACTTTGGAGCACGTTTTTGATGACCTGAATACACATCAAAACTACCACCAAGACCTTGGTAAATTGCTTTATGACGTTTCAACATCTTCGACATAAGAATCTCTTGTTTAGGAGAACCCATAGCCACAAATACTACATCAGGTTTCTTTTCCACTACATCGGCAATCATCGCCTCACGCTCTTCATCGGTCTTGATATAACCATCACGATATCC
>JAFYSL010000074.1 GCA_017559355.1 Muribaculaceae bacterium | reverse complement strand
GTATTGTAACCGAACAAAAACAGAAAAGAAACCGTAATAAGCCCCAAAACGACCGAAACAGAGTCTGCCGGAAAATAATTACCTAATTTATAAAAGCTACCTTTATGATAAAGAGTACATTTTCAATCCTTTTCCTAATTCGCAAGTCGCGTTTAGGGAAGACTGGCAATTCGCCCGCTTCAATGGCGTCTATATGGAAGAATTGTGGTGATTTGTTCAATCCAACATGCTTTGTACTCTTTTGAACAAATTGCATGTACACCCATTTGTTCAAATGTACAATGAGTATAATAATGGAGGGTAATACAAGTATACATACACTAATACTTTTTTCTTGCAAAGAAAAAAAGGTATTCAAAAAAGAATTAAAACGAAATAGGAACATCCGCTTGCGGCGTCTGATTCGTTTTTTAGAAGAAATATCTGGAGGTGAAGGGATAATAAAGGTTGAATCGGAACATATATAGATGCCTACTTCCTCAGTATCAAATAAATAAAAAAGAAGTTTATTATATATTACCATGCACTATCTCAAACAAACATCTTCCCAACCGCCTTGTGCCGGGGTCCGTCGCCACCCTATATGAAATCAGCTTTGCAAACACATATTTAGTATTTTGTTGATGCTTTTCCCTCGATTTGTAAACCCCTCTTGTAGTTTTCTCCCTAAATCGCGCAATAAATTCCACTTATATAATTTAGAAACATACTATGCCTTTTCTTATATTGCAATACATCATATTGAGTGCCAAATATTTAGGCAGATGCAATTTTAACCTATTGATTATGAATTAGAAAGAGTGTATAGTATTCGCCACCCGTTGCGCCATACAAGTCGATATTCTCTATACACATTTTGAGGCATAAATATACGCTCTGTAACTTTTGAGGGAGTAGTACAAAAACACTATCAAACTATCCTTAGTTGCTTATATCAAAAACAGATGGGGTATGTCGCTAATTAACAACACTTTACAATGTTTACTATATACAGAAGTAAACATTGCTTTTGCCACGAAAAGTACCACAAAATCCCACTTCCAGCCCTCTGCAAACCAAACGAAAAATTCTCAAAAAGTTCCGACTTGGAAATACTTTTAATTTACACATATATAACCCCGCCTTTTCGCCCTTTTGTAAAAGTAAATGACTCAATGATAATGCGTATTGAAATCTTTCTATGCGAACATATGAAATTTTTCTGATAAAATTATGTTTTTGGTATTTTAATTGCTATATTTGCAAAAGAATTGTAAAAACGAGGGTCAAAATGATATTAGAGATTCGTTTAAGTAACTTCTTCTCCATTATGGATGAGGTGGTGTTGGATATGCAAGCTGCAAACATCCAGACTAAAAAGGCAAAAGCTTTGGCGGGAAATACTTTTAAGCATAAGGGTATTCATATGCTTAAGACAGCTGCTATTTACGGAGCAAATGCCTCGGGCAAGAGTAATGTCATCAAGGCAATTCGTGCCTGTGTGGGTATGATATATAACTCTCATAATCACAACGAGAATACGGTTTTCCCATTCACGCCTTTCAAATTTGGCGGTACCGACAAGCCTAGCACCTTCTTCATTCGCTTTATTATGGATGGAGTAGAGTATGAGTACTCGTTCTCGATGACAACAACTGCGATTATTAAGGAGGAGCTGCACTACTCTCCAAATGGTCGCCGAGCAACTGTATTTACTCGTGATGAGAGCAAAGGTCCAGAGAAGAAGAATATATATGATTGCAAGTCGTGCATTCGTCGACCAATGGATGTTGCTGCAAACACCTCGCAGAAGACACTCTTTATCTCTCGCGCAAGTCAGATGGGTAGAGAGCTTGCTCAGAAGGTGTTTAGATACTTCAACGAGCAGTTTGTATTATACTTTGCAAACTACAATACGGATACTATTGAGAGATTGCTTGAAGAGAATCGAGAGCAGTTATTAAACGTGTTGCGCATTGCAGATAGCGATATCGTTAACATCAATAGTCGTTCGGAGCAGAGATCATACACTACTGCTGTGTTTGATCCTCAGAACAATAACAACATCGTATCGATGGATAATATCCAGAAGCCTCAGTTGGTGATTACGACATATCATAGGAACAATCCAAGCGTGTCGTTCGACTTTGATGAAGAATCAGAAGGTACACGGCGACTATTCTTTATGATGCTGACGATTATCGACATCGTAAAGAATAACAAGATTTTGCTTGTTGATGAGATTGAGATGAGCTTGCACACAAAACTTGTCGAGTATATTCTCAGCCTATTCAATAATAGCGAATGTGCTCAATTGATATACACCACACATAACACCTATTTGCTTAACGAGAATAAGATTCGCAAAGATCAGGTGTACTTTACAAATAAGCGAGCAG
Organism: Muribaculaceae bacterium; assembly: GCA_017559355.1. Lineage (GTDB taxonomy): Bacteria > Bacteroidota > Bacteroidia > Bacteroidales > Muribaculaceae > RGIG4079. Next base: position 3,986 of record JAFYSL010000074.1, on the reverse strand, counting down.
ATGGCTCAACCGATCTATACTCTTTGTATGACTACAAGGACTTTAGAGAGGGAATGGATATTGAGAAGGCATATTTGCAAGGTCGTTTCGATGCAATTCCATATATAGATGATGCAGTAAGTGCAATTGTAAAATAGACGGTTATGGCTCGCTATAATAGAACATCGAAAGAGAAGAGGATGCGTCCCAACTTCTTCGTATTTTGCGAAGGAGAGACCGAAGTCGCCTATGTGACGCATCTTCGCACTAAATATCGTCTGCCGATTCAGATTATACCCAAGAAAAGCGACTCGAATATCTCGTGTAGATACATTGACAACTGCAAAAAGGAGTATGTCACAACGGATCGTGACCGCACATTCTTGATGTACGACTTGGATGTCGCTGGTATATTGGAGCATTTAAAGTGTATTCCTGAGGCAACTCTCCTTGTGTCTAATCCTTGTATTGAGTTGTGGTTCCTGTTGCACTGTGCAGATTGCACGGCGGAGTTAAATCAGAATAGCTGCGTAAAGAAATATCAAACCTTCTCTGAACACTATGTAAAAGGTAAATTGAATATTAAAGACTTTGTCAATTTTGCGGAGGGCGAGAATCAAGCAATAGAGCGCGCAAAGAGGCTTACAACACCTCGTAATCCATCAACTACTGTCCACAAACTGATTGAAGCATTAAGAGAGTCCCATAACGAATAGATAGAGTAACTATGGAATTACTGGGCATATTTATTACAAAAAAGAGGACGGACGAGGCGCTTGCCATATTTGATAACCTAAATCAAAAATATGGAGTCAAGCACTCTACTAATGTGCGACAAGAGATTGCGTTGTGCAAATTTTTCTGCCACGATGCAGCCAAAGCCATCACAGAGTGCTTTGAGGCTGAAATGTGGGGTCCAAAGCGTTGTTTAAGACGCTTGGAGCAATATCAGAGCAATGACAATGTAGATAAGGTGCCTACTATAGCAATTGATACTATAGGGATGTTGTTGGGATTACGGAAGATAATGGTTGATGCTATCCCTATTAAAGATTTGCCCTCTTGCAAACATCTTACTGAACTATCAACTGGCGATGCAGTATCTGTAATCAATGACCTCGGTAAGAACAATATTGTTAAAGCCATTGTATGTGCAGGACTACTCGGAAAGAATATTGCTGACAGAATCGAAATATCTGATGTTGAGAAATTCTATATGCGGCAAATTGAAGAGCTGGAAAGGGAACTTGCAGAAGAACATCGCGAGATGTGTGATATCGAGGTATTTCTAATGGCAAAATATAAAGCAGAACTTGGGTATTGTCACCAAGCAAGAGTGAAGACAGGTATAGGTGTCGTAAAAGAAATTGTTGGCATCATCAAGAATGTCGATGAGGTTATTCATAAATATGAGGAGATGGCGGCACCGAAACAGACACCTTCGCTTACCTGCAAATAACTTTCAGACAACCTCTCTGGAGAGAGCAATAACTACATCGGAGAAGTCGCAGATTAAGTTTGCGAAATCGGGACGCACGGGAGAGCTTATAGGCTTTGTTTCCCGTTTCTCTAAAACTTATCAATTGAAAGGAGTCAGGGAAGTTTGTGCTTTCGGCAATAGGGCTGTGGTACTATCAGGAGAAGATTTATGAGGTATAGATACATTTTTATAATCTTGTTACAGTTATCTCGTAACGAAATTCCCGTAACACAATTTGTGTAATCGCCAAACTCATAACATTGCAGCATTATCAGATATCATCTACTTGCCAAGACCATCGTATTCAGGTAGAGTCATAACCGAAAGTGATTCTTTACCAATAAGAGGCTTGTTATCAATTCTGTAATAATAACGACCAGTCTCTACTATCATCTCCTCATAGTAGCGTTTGACCTCGCTATCATCTACACCTGTGAGAATGGCTACAGATCGGATTGATGATGCGAGTGCACTTAGAATTCTGTCCCTATTAAATATCAACACTTGTGAATCTTTGTGTGTCATAAATATCTGAGCAACGTACTTTTTACTATTTTTGCAGCGTTTAAGAAGCGTTTAAATATTTTTTACGCTCCCATTTCAAAAGCTCACAAACCTCTGCATTACAACACATTGCGATTTGCACTGCTTTTAAAAACTTTTACATAGCGTTTAAATAGCATTTAAATTATAAAATTTAATATTGAGCCACTTCCCTCCTAAATATGTAAAATTCATTAGGAAGACTTATCAAGCAACAAATCAAAAACAAAATCTAGATGTAAATCGAGCGGCCTATAAAGCCGCTCGATTCTTGTTTGGATAAACAACTCCTTTTATTCCGCTTTTGATAGCATCTCTTTGGCTATTGCCATTTTCTGCTTGAACTTGACATCCGCCCTTTGACGAAGATGTGCCATCTTTCTTGTTGTGATGTATTTGCGTTCGTCTCCACACATCTTATCATACTCCTCAAGTTTTAGGCAGTCTAAGTCATCCAAGTCTATTAGAACATCAGGGTGAAGATACCTATAATAGTACACCCCTGCTCGGGTATATTTTCCCGTGCAACAATTAAATATTGTTGAACGGCTACCGCGTGTTAGATCTCCTGCACAGCGCAGCGATCTTGTAATAGCAACTAATACTCTTGCGCCATTGAATACAAGCACTTTGTTTGGTCTTTTGAATTTACTTGTTCGCATTGTGTTATTATTTAAAAGGTTAAACCAATATGAGAGTAGGTAAATTCTAGACTTTTGGTTGAGAGTGCCGTAAATAATTTCGTTTTTACATTTACCAATCACACTCGGTAAAACATTCCAATTTAATCATTAGTTGTCATTGGTTATCAGTGTTTATCACAAGTTTGGGCCACTATTGCGCCCTAAATTTTGTAAAGTTCTTATAATCAATATCTTTTACATTCTGCATCGGCAAGTAAATTTGCATACCGATGATAAAATGATTTATCATCGTTTATCGCAAAGCGCTCACTTTGAGTGCTTCTTTTGTGTTTAGTGATTAAGTCGTTTATCACTGTTTATAATCGTTACGCAATATTCTTTCGCCCTATTTCACCCTCAACCAAAATTTGGACGTTGCAAGCCGGAATAAATTGCTACTACATAATAGTTGCAAATTAAACTATTATCGCACTATTTATTCCATAGTAGTTGTAAACAGAACTGTTATCGAAAATGTTTAGAGCATTCTGCAATCCAAGACAAATCGCTGCAATTCGGATTCTTCTTTTATAAAAATAAGGGTCGCCCGTCAGGGACTGCACTCTTTGGAAAGCGTACAGTGGATTAGTGTATAACGCACACTCTATCAGTGCAATAAGTTAAATAGAAGTGAAACGATTTTGTGTGCAAAACTGATAAATGTGTTGATTTGTGAAGAAATAATGTATTTTACTCCCAATTAATGTGCGGTATAGCTCGTGAATACTCGCTTCGGGAAGACTATAATTTGATTGGAAGTCGCAAAAACTCCGTATAAAATTTGCGGGAAATCGGGGCCGCATATAAATCAAAATGCTCGCAATCGTGCGGAATGTATTATTTTTCAATAGATTCCGCACAATTGAAGCACTTTTTATCATAGAGGAGAGTCCCTTGATAGAAGTCCTCCAACAAAGATTTTTTGGAAAAATGTAAAATCTGACGGTATTTTGTTTTGGATAATTGCAGAATTTGCCCTATATTTGCTTTGGAAAAATGCAGAACGTTATGTTAGAAAGAAAGATATCGCACTACATTGAGCACTTTTATGAAGTGAATAAAGGTGCATTGCTACTTGCTGGAGCTCGTCAGATTGGTAAAACATATTCGATAAGAAAGTTTGCAGAGAAGCACTTCAAAAGTTTTATTGAGATTAACTTCGTAGAGACACCAGAGGCTGTGGAAATCTTCTCGACAGCGAAAAATAGCAATGATATATTGCTCCGCTTGTCTGCACTTACCGACAAACCTCTAATCAAGGGTGAGACGCTAATCTTCTTTGATGAGGTGCAAAAGTGTCC
>JAFYSL010000073.1 GCA_017559355.1 Muribaculaceae bacterium | reverse complement strand
AGTAACTAGATGTTACGTGTTTAGCCTATAAAGGAGTGAGATTATGCCAGTGATTATTAGGTAGATAGCAAAATTATTAATGAACTCTTGTTTTCCCATTTTTTGTGGTAGGTAATGGAAAAACCTAAAATTGGTAGGTAAGCAAAAATGCTTTTTGGGAACGTTTCAAAAATTGGTTGTTAAAAAAAGTATAACACAAAGTTAGCGATAAAATATGGCTTTTCAAAATCGAATTTTTTTGTGGTAAAAGTAATTTGCTGTACATTTGTGATATGTTAACAAATCTTCGACAAGTTATAACTTATCTGATATTGCTTTTTGCGTTCTCGGCAAATGCTGAAATGCAAGATTCAATATATGGGTCTCCTCAGATTTCTTTTGATTGTAGAGAAATTAGTTTGGGAGAGGTCTCATTGTCAAGTGATTCAATCAAGTCGCATGAATTTGTATTTACAAATATAGGATACTCTGATCTAGTTATAGTTAATGTTGCGACAGGATGTGGGTGTACTAAAGCAACATATTCAAAGGAGGCTATTCCTGCAGGGAAGACAGGAATTGTATATGTAACCTATAATGCTTCTCGTCAACGAAAAGGGCCATTCAGAAAATCGATAACGATATTTTCAAATGACCCAAGACGATATGTAAGAATATTTGTTACGGGAACAGTTGTTGAATAACAATTATTAGTTAGGTATTTTGCGATATTGAGTGGGGGTGATGTTATATAACATTTTGAATGCTCGTGTAAAGTTACTATTCTCTTCGTAGCCACATTTATAAGCAACTTCAGCGATTGAGTAATCTTTGTTTGAGTCGAGCAATTGTTTTGCGCGTAGCATTCTCACTTGCAAAATATATTTGGAAATATTTTCACCTGTAACTGCGTTGATTTTTCGATTTAATTGTCGAGGAGTCATATTTAAACTATCAGCCAAGTCATTAATGTTTACACTTTGCGTTGCCATTTGAGCATGTACCAAATTAATAACATTATTCAAGAATACTTTGTCATTAGTAGAAATTTTTTCGGCTGGGACTGATTCATTGGCTGAATTTCGAGCGAAGTTTTCGTGTAACAATTTACGTCGCTCAAGCAATGAATTAATCGTAACATTAAGTTCCTCGGCATTGAATGGCTTGTATAAATAAGCATCGGCTCCCGATTTTAGACCTTCAATCTTATTTTTATTGGTTGCTTTTGCTGAAATTATAATGATAGGGATATGGCATAAAATATCAGATTCTCTTATTTTATTGCACATTTCAATTCCGTTCATTTCGGGCATCATAATATCAGTGATGATGACATCAGGTACTATTTGCAATGCTTTTTCGAAGCCTTCTTTGCCATTTGATGCGTAATATATATTGGCATTATTTATTATGGAACCTATAAACAAAGCCACGTCGTTATTATCTTCAACAATTAATATGCGAGAGAGTGTGTCATCATCGATTTCAGTAGATTCGGCATCTTCGCCATCTTGAATGAATATGTCATTTATCGCAGGAGATTCGTTTAATGATGCAATCGGCTCGGATGATTGAGATATTGGAAGCTTGACAATAAATATTGTTCCTTTATTTTCTTCGCTTTCTACAGAAATAGACCCATTAATCGCTTCTACTAATTGTTTTACGAGTGATAACCCGATGCCCGAACCCATCGAACGAGAATGTGAATTTCCTTGATAGAATGCATCAAAAATATATGGTAAATCTTGAGCCGAAATTCCCAGACCATTATCTTCAACTTTTATGATGAACTGATTGTTTTTTGTCGCAGTACTTATTGTTACGCAACCATTAACTGAAGTGAATTTTATTGCATTGGAAATGAGATTGCCTACAATTTTTGTGATATAATCGGGAATGAAATCCATTTCAACCGACTTCTCTTGAGAGTTAAATAGATATAGAATATTTTTGCGATATGCTAATTCTCGAGCACCATCATATATAGTATGTATGTAGCCTACGATATTACCGCGTTGATATTCATTATATGATGCATTTGATTTTAGTTTTGAAATATCTAAAATTTGATTAATCAACAATAGCAAATTACGACCTTGTCGCGAAATTGTATCACCAACTGATTTCAAGTTTTCGATATGTTCACTATAGGCAATGCGTTCTCCTAAACCGATTATAATAGTTAGGGGAGTGCGAAATTCGTGTGTAATATTAGTGAAGAATGAACTTCGCATACTATCAACTCGCTTCATCGCAACTTGTTCGCGCTTTTTTGTTTTTAATAAATACATCAACAACCCAACTCCAGCAACAAGTAGCAATAATATTACAATAAGTGATATTATAATAACATTGCGTAGTTGACGCTCACTATTGAATTTGTTGTTAATTGTGTCGATTTCTTGTTGGCGTCGTTGATATTCATATTTTACGCGCTCATTTTGTACTGATATAAGGTTTTGTTGATTTATAATACTATCGTTATAGGTGTTACTTATTCGATATGCTTCGAATGCTTTTGATGTATCGCCAGTTTTTTCGTAAATGGTAGAATATAAGTTGTAAATAGAAGCCAAATGGTCAAGTGAACGACCTGTGGTTGCTTTTTCGTTTGCTTTGTTGAGTAGTTTTAATGCCTTTGAATAATTTTTTTGATCAATGTAAATGTCAACTAACTCAATACAAAAGTTAACCCAATGCCAAGAGTCTATTTCGTTTTCCATTTGATATGCTTTCTCATATTCGGCAATCGCTTCATTAATTTTGCCCTCTTTTTCATAAAGGTTGCCAAAGTGACCATGACAAAGCGAAATTCCTAATTTAGATTTTGCTTCAATATTCATGTCTAATGATTTGCGATAGTAGGCCCACGCTGAATCAAGCATATCTTTTTCTTCGAAAATTGCCCCAAGATTAGCATAATTAATGGCTTGCCCTAACGCACTATTCAATTCTCGTTCTCCTGCCAATGCTTGACGGAAAACCGAGTCGGCTGTAATGTTGTCGCCAATTCTTAAACTGATGTTACCAATCCCATTTAGAGAAACAACTCTATTCTTTTTTGCTTTAAATGATTCTTTGTTGCTAAACTTTTCACAAAGATTGAGCGCTGAAAAATGATATTTTGTAGCATCATCAAGAATGCCCATTCGTCGATGATTGGTGCCAATATTATTAAGAGCTTGTACCATTGTTAAGGTATCACATAGCTCTGTTGCAATGCTTAATTCTTGATCATGGATTTCGATAGCTTGGATAAATTTATTATCTTCTCGATATGCTTGCCCAAGATATTTTAATGTAACCATTTCGCCCACAAGGTTGCCTGCTTGTTGGTACGTTTCTCGTAAATTAATGAGACTATCAATTTGCGATTTATATCGATTGGCAATGCTGTCGGCATTCTCTTTTTCGATTGATATGTCTTCGTTATTTAATGACTTTTGGCACGAAAACATTAGAGTAGAAAAACACAATGCTCCAACTAAAAGAGTGATAAAACCTCTGAAATAATTCGACATTTAGTAAAAAATTATATGGTTATAAAATGAATTAGCATTGCATCTTTAAGCAAATGTAGTACAAATTTATGAGATTCCGAAATGGATTTGCACACTTTTTTTGATGCTAAAACATGTGATTTATCATTGTAATAAATTGTAAGACAAACCTATACATTTTTAATGTGGTAATAAATGATAAATTAAAAAAGTGCAAATGTCCGAAATTGATAAATAAATGGCATATTAGGATAAGACTTGAGCTTGACGCTAAGTGTAAATTTGTGAAAACGATGAAAATAATAATTTTAACATAAATCAATACAAAAAGCTTATGAAAAAAGTCTTGTTTTCAATGCTTACATTATTGTCGGCTTTGACAATGTATGCACAGAATTGGACTGCACCTTCGGCGAGTGATTATCCTACATCAACTCCGATTTATGTGCAAGTCAATGCAAATGGGCAGCCTATATCAAGTGTTGAAGTTGCCGCATTTATTGATGGAGAGTGTCGAGCAGTAGCTCATGAACCAACTGTCTATACCGACGCGGGATACTTATATCCTCTGCGTGTTTGGGGTAATCCCGAAGAAATAGGTGAAACTATTTCGTTCAAGGTATTTGACCATAGCTCGGGAATTCTTTTTGCTTGTACAAAACAAACCGAATTTACTGGCGAAACAGTAACAGAGGTGCCATTTATGCTAAACCTTGACAAACCAACAGGAGTGTCAATCACAAACCCGATTAGTATTGTCACCAAATTTCCAAACAAGATAGATTTGAATGAACATATCGAATTTACTTATGAAGGAAAAGATTTTAGTGGAGAACCGTATGTTTATGAACCATTAGGAGAGTCAACTATTGAAACTCAGTTGACTTATGAATGGACAACTCCTACAGGTGGCCAATTCATGGCATTTACCATTGATAGCAGCAATATTCTCACAGCGTTGCAGTCGACATTACGTCCAGGTTCATTGGAGAATACCGGCGAAGTTGCTATGTTGTCAATAAATGTGCCTGAATATGGCGCATTTTGTATAGGCAGCACAATGGTTATAATTGAAGAAGAAATCACTCCAGTTACTGGCATCTCTTGTTCAATTGAAACTGTAAAAATGAATAAAGGAGAAAGCCTTTATGACAATGAAGAACTTCGCAATGCCATCACAATAGAGCCCGCTGATGCAACAAATCAAAACTACTATTTTGAACCAGCGTCACCAGAAGATGCAGATGCAATCGATAAGGGTATCGCAATGAAAGGCGGAACATATAAAGTAAATATAGTATCGGAATATGATCCTCAAATATACACTACTATAACTGTAGAGGTTTATTCTCCAGTTACTTATTTGCGAGTTTCACCACAAACATTCCATGCTACCATTGAGGACAATATCTTGGATATGATATCTCCTTGTGTGGTAGTTGGTCCAGAAGATGCAACCGACAAATCATTCAGCCTTGAAATTCCGGCAGAAGCATCAGATGCTATTGTTGATAATGTCGCATATATGGCAGGTAAATACACTATTTCAGTTGTTGCAACAGAAAACCCCGAAGTTAGATGCGATGTAACTGTTGTTATTACTGAAATTATTGCACCTGAAGAGATTTATGTGGAAATAAATACAAATGCATACGATGTACTTCGTTCACAAATTGAAGTTAGACCAGAAAACGAAGAAGGAGAAAGCTATACAATTGAACCTGCTGATGAAGAAACAGCAAATGCAATTGTAGACGAATATGCGATTAAGAATGGAACATATACATTAATAGTAACATCGGTATTAAATCCAAAAGTTTCGGCTGAAGTAAAGGTTATTGTAACAACACCAGTAAATATAACCTTCCCAACCTCCCTCACTATATCAAAATTCAAAGACACAGAATTTGAGTTAACAATGACTGGCGATAATTTTGATCCAGCTCTTGTTAGTCTTGAGTTCATTAGCCACATGGAACCAAAAGGCTTTGGAGTTCCTACCTATTCATCAGCCGATAATGGAGAAGGATTGCTTTGGAATATTCGTGCAACAGCATCAGGCTCAGCCGAATTGCGAGTGCTTTACAACGGCGAATATATGCCACGCAATGGCGAAGAAGTTTGTTACATCGAGATTCCAGCTGAAATCACTTTCAATAATAATGGTTGGGATTGGATTTATGCACCATCTACTATCAGTTTGTTAAACAATGAAGGTGGTTATCTTGAACAATTGAATGTTGATGACGACAATAAGGTAATAGAAGTGCGCTCTCAAACAAGTCTATTATACAACGACCCCGTTTATGGATTCTTTGGAGACATTACCGAACTCATGCCAAGCGAAGGTATGTATAAGATAAAAGCGACTTATGAAGATGCAACAGATTGTATTTTAGTATCGCAAAAACCTTATTGGGACCGATTCCAAAGCAAAATGTTACAACCTGGTTATACTTGGATTGGATACACCAATGAATGGGATATGACTATTGATGAACTTAATACTGTAATGAATACTCCAAACGAAGGAGACCAAATAATTGGCAAAACAAATTTTGCTGAATATAGCGAAGGCGCTTGGGTTGGTGCTGACTTTGTGCTTGAAGCAGGTAAAGGATACCTTTACTATAATAGCTCTGATGCCGAAAATGTAATCTCATTTGATTATATGCCAGATTTTAGCAGTCAAGCATATAATTTTTACGGGTTAAAGTCTTTAATGTCAAAGAATGAGTCTTTGATAGACAACTCTTCAGTATGGGAATATGACGCATCTCAATATGCCGACAATATGGCAATTGTAGCAGAAATTGCAGAACTTGATTGCCCTCAAAATTATACAATAGGAGCATTTGTTGGAGTTGAATGTCGTGGTATGGGTAAAGTTGTAAAAGATGGAAAGATGATGATTAATGTTGCTGGTAAGGCTGGTGAAGTAGTTTCATTCCGTCTCCATGATGAATCAACAGGTGAATATATTGACCTTGATACAAAAGTGAGATATTCACAAAAACTTGGCTCATTAAAAGCTCCAACAACTTTATTTGGAAATACTATCACTGGCATTTCTGAAATTGCTACTGATGATAATAGTGAAGAAACTTATTATGATTTGAATGGTCGCAAAGTTGAAGGCAATATCATATCAGGCGCATATATTGTTAAGACAATCAAGAATGGACAAGTTATAGTAAAGAAAGTAATTAAGAAATAGCACTATTATTTGGATATGTGTTGTGTGTAGATTTTGCACACAACACATATTTATAAATTAAAGACAAGGGTGTTCGTAAAACCGAATAATTAATATACGATGATCCAAAGCTCCGTAAAAAAAATATATATAACTATTTTTTTAGTTTTGTTATCAAATACAATGTTTGCTCAAAACATTGCAGAGATAGCAAAAAGCGATCCCTTGATTATATCTGGAGCAGTAGGAACACAAAATACATATCGATACTCTTCGGAAGGTTATGGATATGGTTCACCTTTTAGTAACGTGGTATATGCCAATTTGAATTTTTGCATATATGGATTCAATATGCCATTTTCTTTGCATTATAGCAATGATAATTTGAATTTCAACTATCCACAACTATCATTTAATTTATCTCCTACATATAAAAATTGGACAGGCTATTTGGGACAATCAACCATGGCTATGAGTAGCTACGTAATGAATATGTCTTTTAATGGTGTGGGGGTAGAATACTCAAGTAACAAGCTTCGTGCAGGACTCTTTTATGGGCGTTTACGCAACGCTATTAATCCCGATCCAACCGACCCCTTTGCACGAACTCCTCAATACAAACGAATGGGGTGGGGATTTAAAGTTGGTTATGGATCTGGTAAAAATTACATTGACCTTTATATGCTCAATGCCTACGATCGCGAAAACTCGATAGATGAACTATGGCGTCAACAAGTTACTCCTAAAGAGAATATTGTAGTGGGGGTAAAAGGATGTGTAACACCATTCAAGTGGTTGTCATTTACAGCCAATGCAGCGGGCTCGGTATTCAATACCGACCTACGTGCTCCTGATGCTCCCGTTAAAACAGATTTTGATAAAGTTTTTGATGTCAAGTATAGTTCGCTTATGCGTTTTGCCGGAGATGTTAATGCTAATATTAATGTTAAAGGGGTAAATGCTTCAATCAGTTATCGTATGGTACAGCCCGATTATACATCTCTTGGGACTTATTATATGTCAAATAACTATCAAAGTTTAGGCATTACCCTTGGGACTTCTCTATTTAATAAGGTATCTCTTTCAGGAACTTTTTCAGGACAGGCAGATAATCTATCCAAAGAACAGCTTTATACTACATGCGGTTTTGTCTATGGCGCAAATGCAAGTACCCGTATAGGCAAAAATTTCAGCATTATGGCTGGGTATAATGGTTATATGCAAACTCAAAGAGATGGGACTTGTGTAGTAAATGATACAACGCGAGTACATCGTATTATGTCAAGTTATAGTTTAACCCCTTCTTTTTTCTGTGAGTCAGAACATTTAGGTCACAACATTAGTGTTTCGGCAAACCTTACAGAGAATAAAGATCTTAATAAGTTCGCCTCAGGAGAAAGCGATGTAAAAACTACGGCTCTTGGTCTTTCTTATAATATTGATGTAAAACCAATTGATACTGATTTCACACTTACTTATAGTCATCAACAGTCTGACGGGTTTAATAGTAAATATATCAGCGATATAGCAACATTGGGAACGAGTCGTTCTTTCTTGAAAGAGAAGAATTTGAATTTATCTGCATCAGTTTCATTGTGTTATAACGAGGTTGAACGACAATCGAAAAGTCTCTCCCTTGGAGCTGATATAGCGGCCAGCTATAATCTCAATAAGGTACATTTATTTTCAGCTAATGCTGCATTTAATAAATACGGAGATGTGAATCTTACCAAAACCCGTAGTGGTCTTGATTGTACAGATATCTCTGTTAGTCTCAATTATACTTATACATTTACATTGCTTGCAATTAAAAGCAAGGCTAAAAAAGAAGAATAATGCATTCTGGTATGAAAGGATATAGGATAATCGCCATTATTACAACCTGGTTGATCGGTTGGCTCTGTGCTTTTGCTCAGGAAGTAATTGTAACAGTGACTCCAGTACAACAAGTGCTTCCTCCACAAGTATTGTTGTATTTGTCTGACCCTGGTAAATATTTTACCATTACGTTGACCAATACTACACCAGATGTGCAACAGGTGTATTTAGGACTACAGTTGGAACAGATAAATCCTGCATCAGATTTGGCAATTGCTACACCAGCTAATCGTCAACCCAAAGCTCCTTTTGTTATTCAAGGGAATTCGGTTTATACGCTTAACTCGGTGGAAATGAAAAACATGTTTAATCATATTCCAGCAAGTGAAATTCAATGCCCAGCTAATCTTTTTGATGACTACCAAAGTGGTGCATTTGGGTTACTACCAGAAGGAACGTATCGAACTAAAATAACTGCTTATCGTTGGAATAATCCACCGTTGGCGTCACCTGTAGTGGTGAGCAATCCCGAAGGTGGAACGTGTACTTTTCAGATATGCTATAAGGCACAAGCTCCACAATTCTTGACGCCTATAATAAATGTAATGAGTGATGAAACGGTGGCTCAACTTGACCCACTTAATGCTCAATTTACATGGACAATGCCAGTTGTTGCATGTGGTTCTTCGGCAAGCTATACCTATGATATTAAAATCGTAGAGATGTTCCCAGGTCAACAACCCGATGTCGCGATGGATCGCAACCCTGTGGTTTATCAGGTAAAAGATCTTTTGGCAAACATGTGTGTCATACCTACTCAAGTTGTTACGGGTAATTTTTATGCCGATAGAACTTATTTGGCACAAGTAACAGCATTGCCAAAAGCAAATGGAACACTCTCATATGTAATGATAGAAAATAATGGTAAGAGTACATATTTGCCATTTAAGTTCAAGACCGACATCGGAAATAAAGAACCAGAACCCGAAAAGCCAGAAGATAAAGACGAGGAAGAGGAGGACGACGATGATGGGGGAGATTTTATTACCTTATGGGGCAAGGAATCTGTGCAAGATAGCCTCGACATGAGTGCCTTGTATAATTTTAAGAATCCGACCATAACAACTCCTACATTTGACGAAATCGCTGCTCGTAAGAAATTCCTTCGTAGCGATATGGCTATTGCATGGCGTGAGGTATGGTATTTAGGAGGTCAAGCTTCAGAAGCTGATACGCTAAAATTTGATTATGAAGTCCAATTGTTTAATGGGAAAAATACGATTGATAAACTTGCTGCACTTGAATCGGACCCCATTTATACAAATTTGGTAAAAGGAACCGAAGCATTGATTGATACAATACGTTGGGAACAAATTAAGGAAAAAGTCAATGAAAAGGATTATCTAGTGCTTCGAGTCAAACCAATTTGCACTAACTTTGATTCTGTCGTTTTTCATCACGATTCTCTTAATGTAGTTGACTTTGCATTGGTAGATGCACTTACAAAAAAATACTTCCAATGCTCAAATATGGTGGAGATTGATAACGAAACTCCCACTACTGCAAAAGCCGATGAACTTAAAGGAAAAACTATATCTATTGGTGAATACCTACTGACAATAGATGAAATAAAGGCTGGGAAGAAAGCTGATACATGGGAAGGGAAAGGTAGAGTAGAGTGGAATCCACTTGGTACAAAGGTAATGGTTTGTGTCAAGTTTGAGGACTTGAAAATTAATACCGACTTGGTGGTCTTTGGTGGTACTGCCCAGTCATATTCGAATGATCCCAAAAGCAATAACGATATTGTAGAAGGGTTATTTAGTGACTGGGGTATAGATAACCTTATCTCTGACACAGGTATTCCGTATGCAAATGAATTGCAATCGACTGCCACCGAAGGTGTGAAGAGTATCGCAGAAAAGATTGATTTAAGCAAGTATTACGAATATGTTGTTTTAGGTCAAAATGTGTGGAATGCTATAGGTCGTCAGGATATTGACGAATTGTATATGCCAATTGCATTGCCTGAGTCAATGACAAGTAATAGCCCAGTAAATGTGCAGATTACTACCATGAAATTTGCGGCAACTCACGCCACAATGGACATTATCGGAGAATTTGTACTACCAGACTGTGATGTCTTGGCCGACCAAATATTGGTGTTCGGTGCGCCACGCATTTGTATTTCTCCGGAACGCATTTTACCTGAATCTGGAACCTTGGCTTTGTTGTCGGATTTGACACTAACTGATCCGGATTCAGATTATGAATGTATCTTCAAAGCCCCCAAAGATGTAATCAACCCAACAGATGGATGTTATGTTTCTTGGCATGCCGATGCATTTGAATTTTTGGGAATTGATGTTGACATGAAGATACCCGGTTTGAAGAAAGATATTGATGGTGTCGCTCAAAATGAGAACCCTGTGTTTAATATCAAGACAAGCATCAGTGATTGGGACGACTGGATGGTGGACAATGTCTCTTTGGACCCATTCCAAGCAGAGGATCTTCCAGGGTGGACATTTGTCGCTCAAAACATTGTGTATGACCATTCAATGTTCCGCAATTCAGCCCACATGGGTAAGTTCCCTGACAAGTATGACAAATCAAGAACATTAATTGCTGGACAAGTAAATACTTGGCAAGGACTTTACATTAAAGAAATTAGTGTAAAGATGCCCAAATCGTTGGAATTTGGCACTTCGAACGATAAACGGTTAGCGATAGCTGCTAAAAATATGTTCTTTGACGATTCGGGAGCAACCATTGAAATTGGTGCCGATAACATACTTTCAGCTAAGACTGGAAAAGCTGGAGGTTGGGAATTCTCTCTTGATAAAGTACAAGCTAGTTTTATTCAAAACAACTTTAATGATTGTGGATTCAGTGGCAAGTTTGATGTCCCATTGCTTGACGGCAAATTAGGCTATACTTGTCAAATATTGAAGGTAAACGATCAGAAGAATAGCGTGGCAGGTAATTATGCCTATGTGTTTAAAGTGCAACAGGTAAAAGACCTAAAACTTGATTTCTTCTTAGCAACAGCTGAGTTTGACGAAAAATTGAGTTATATGCTAGTCGAAGCCGTTCCTGAAAAAACCGAATTAAAAACTCGTGTAGAACTACTTTTGACAGGCGACCTCAGTATCGGTGGCGATGCAATGAAGAACAAGATGAGTAGTTTGCCTCTTGAATTTGACATACCAGATGTTCATTTCTCAAAGATGCGTCTTGCCAACTGTCCTGTGTGGGAATCGCAGTTTAAGGACATAAAGGATTTGCAAACTGCAAAAGATACGAAAAAAACGCTGGTTACACTTTACAAAGGCAAGGAATTTAACATCAACAACCAATTCTATTTCAGCACTGGTCAATGGTCATTGGCTTCAATGGCAAAGAAATTAGGTCCATTTGAATTCTCTATCGAAAGATATGATTTTGACTACAAAAACGAATTGTTGAGCATGTCAATCGAAGGTGGAGTAAAACTAATCGACGGACTAGACCTCAGTGCCACAGCCGGCGTTACAATCAACGCTCGTTTGAGTGGTGTTACAGCCGTAGCCAAGGACTTTGATTTCTCAAAAATCGCCTTTAAGTATGAGAATACAAAGTTTGATAAGGCATCTTTCAGCAGTTCTTTTGCCGGAATGAAATTAGGAGGCGAATTGACGGCAAATGATGATAATAAGTATGGTAAAGGTTATAAAGGAACTCTCACATTTACAATGCCGGGCGATCTCTTTACCGCTAATGCTACCGGAGGCTATTATAAACTTGACGATTATCGTTGGGGATATTTCCTTGCGTCGGTAGGTAGTGCTACAGGTATTCAAATTCCGCCTATTGCAATTACTGATATTTCGGCCGGTTTCTATTTCAATTGTATTCGTAAGTCGGCGACAGAGGTTGAACCTCAAAAGGGCATTATTGGAGTGGTTGCAGGAATGGGCATCGCTTCATCGGCTGGCAAAGATGTGTTGGATGGTGACTTTGAAATGACCGTTGTATATGACAAAGCCAAGAGTCGTTTGACCACTTTCATGTTGACCGGAAACTTGAAAGCAGTGTCAGGAATGGTTAATTCCAATGCTACCATCGTATATCAAGAAGATGATATCGACAAATATTTTGCTCTAAATATTACAGCCGATGCTAAGGCTGATGGCATAGGTGGAATCAGTGAAAAAGTGACTGCTATGTCAAACTCATTAGCCGAGATGCAAAAGACTCTTAATAAGAACATGAAAGAGGTGGTCAATAATGCGAGTGGAGGACTAATGGATGCATTTGACGACCAATCTAAATCAAAAGCTGATAAAAATACCGAAGCCAAAACACCCGAGAAACCAAAAGTGGGTGAAGCCACTATGTCACTTGATTTCCGAATCACTATGAAGGAGAACGGAAAGAAATTGAATAATGTGAAATGGCATTTATATTTGGGACAACCCGATGAAGACTTGCGTTGTAAATTTGTATTGGTTGACTTTAAGTCAAAGATTGTCAGCGTAAACATTGGAGCCAATGCCTATCTATGTATAGGTAATGAATTGCCAAACGATGGACAATTGCCTCCGATACCTACCAAGATTCGCAATTTCCTTGATGGCTCTACCAAAGGTAGTGGAGTGGAAAGTGCCGACATCACCAAGGCAAACAATGCTCGCACAGATGCATTGAAAGATTTCCAAGCACAAACCTATGGAGGTGTGATGATGGGTGCTTCGGCTTGGGGTTACATTGATGTGGACCTTGGCTTGTTCTATGGTAGCCTTGGAGCTTTGGCTGGATTTGATGTCAGTCTTCGAAAAATAGGCAATATACCATGTATGAACATTCCTCGCACACCAGGATTCAACGGTTGGTATGCCGAAGGTCAGATGTATGCTTACCTATATGCGAAGTTTGGTATCCATGTTGACCTTGGATTCTGGGAAGAAAGATTCCCAATCATAGACGCCGGAATTGGTGGTGTACTTAGAATGGGACTTCCAAATCCTACCTACGTTACAGGTGAAGCAAGAGTGAAATTGAATTTGTTGGCAGGTCTTATCAACATCAATCGCAAATTTGAATTTGAGTGTGGCGACCGTTGCGACATTTTCTATGGTAATGCACTTGACAATTTCAAACTGTTTGGTGACTGCTCTATCGGTGACACTATTCAAGCCAAAGGTTGGAATCAAGAAAATGCAATCAATCCAAATTTCTACATTCCACCTCATATTAATACCGAGGCACCTATTAAGGAGCATTTCCGTGTGCTTGACGAAACAGAACTTAATCGATTGGCAGCAGAATTTAGTGGCAGTAAGGAAAAACTTAAAGCCCAAGCAAGTCGTACATTTGTATTTGACATGAACAATCTAGTGCTACTTTACGAGTATTCAATGTCAACACAAAACTTAAACAAATATGACAGATGTATCGGATTTGAATTCAAGGGTTCGTCTCGTTTCCAACATCAGATAAATATGATGAAACTTAACCCAGGAAAGTACTATCGTATGCGCATCGTGGGTTGGGCAAAAGAAATTGAAAACGGCAAAGAGGTAGATCCTCTTAAATGGAACGAAAGTAAGAAAAAATATGAAAATGTGAAATGGCAACAAACAAAGGATTATTTCTTCTGTACAGGTGCCGCAGAAAAGATAGAAGATTGTCCTGAGGATATTCAAAAGTATGTGGCAATTGCTTATCCGTCAAACTATAATCAGTTAAAGACAAATGCCTATACTAATGCTTATATGGCAGATATTAAGTCTCCGAATATTGCATTCTTCTCTGATATTTCCAGCCAAGCATTCCAAAAGGGTAAATTGCGTTGGAAATTGCAAGAGCATTTGAGTAATGGTAGTTTGAAGTTGGTAGAAGAAAAAGATGCTTATTGGGTTGTAACAGATAGCACTTGTAACTTGACAGTAAAAGGTGGTCAATTTGACTCAAAAATATATGAGCAAACTGACTATCGTTTGCAACTCAACTACGAAATATCAAAAACGGAAGTTCGTACTACTACAGAGTGGAATGATGTGTTAGGAAGGTATGTGAAGAAGAGTACTAATGTTATTGTTACCGAATCAACCAATATCGCAGATTGGTGGGTTACTGCACAAGATGGATATTATCACAAAGGTTATAATGGTGGACGTCAGACATCCTATGAAAAACCATTTGTGGGCATACGCTTGAATAGTGTAACGACTAAGACCAGTGCTCCGAATGTTAATGCCCGAGGACTCTCTTTCTATAAGAAATATATGGCAGCCGATGGCGTGAATCCATTGCGTTATCAAGACCCATACACCTATATTACATATATGAGTAACTATGGACTTGTAGGTGGGTGGACATTATCAAATAAACGATTGGCGGTAAATGCGACTACGGCTCAATCTCTAATTTACCATGACCGTGGTGGTGTTTATGAAGGAGCTTACAAGAGTTCTTATGGCAGTTTGTCAGATTATAACAAGGTGAAGTCTTTGTCAATTTATGATGGTAGCCAGTGGAAGAATGATTGCCAATATCCTCTTCCTGTGATGACCGATGCTAAATACAATTATGCTATCGGTGGTCGCGAGCGTGCATATTCATTGTTGACAAGTGGTAAAGACGATAATTATCGCGCTACATATTTGATACAAGACCTGTATGCTGTATATAGTGCAGTCGACCGATTTGATTCAGATCTCCGTGTGGAATTACAATATTTTATGGGATTTGGTAAAGGCGATTATAGCACCTCCGCCGCAAATTCAGTTGAGAAATTGATGGAAACCAACACAGGTGTATATCTTACATCTAAATCGGCTCTAAACTCCGATGTTCGTATAGAGATGCCATATTATCAATTGGGTATCCTTTGGGGATCGCAATTTAATAATAAGGGGGATCGCAAGCAAGCCACTATGTGGTCAAGTTATGACGATTTGCCTAAAGACTATTCTCGCCCACAAGAGGAACGCAGTGAGGATATCTTGTTGGGACTTGTTGGAAATTATCCAACTCGTCTT
>JAFYSL010000072.1 GCA_017559355.1 Muribaculaceae bacterium | reverse complement strand
CGAGCAACCCATAAGGATTGCTCGCCTATTATGTTTGAGAGATTATCTCTCTATTTCGTTAATTTCAATTACTTAACGAGTACTTTAGAAGCTTTGTTGCCTTGAACTTTGATGAATACACCATTTTCAGGGTTAACAACTTTTACACCTTGGAGGTTGTAGTAAACTGCTTCACCTTCTTCAACTTCAATAGCTTCAACACCTGTAAATTCTCTGATAGTGATAGTGTTGTCGTTGAGGTTGATAGTAACATTGTATTCTTTACCAGCTTCTACTGCAGCTTTACAGTTAGTGTCAGAATATTTGTAAAGAGGAGTAGCTTGCTCTAGAGCAACTGTTGCGTCGTTAGCGATGCAGATAGCTTTTGCGTTGAATTCATTCCAAGAACCTTTCACTTCAGAGAATTTGAATTCAGTGTTAGCAAATGCGAGAACTGCTTCGTAAACACCTGCAGTTTCAGTCATAGGAATAACTGTTGGGTTAGCAGGATCCCATTCGCCATTGTAACCTACGATGTAAAGTTCTGCTGGGCCTTCGTATTCAGGTTCTTCAGCAGCAGGAGCGAATGTGTATTTAGCTGCGATAACGCCAGGGATAAAGCGGTAGATAGCAACAGCACCTTCGTTGATTGCTTCAACAGCGATAGAACCCATTTGACCCATACCAGTACCTACTCCTTCTGGAGTCCAAGTAGCGTGAAGTTTACCAGTTTCGTCGTAAACACCGATAGCAGCACTACGAGAAGAACCGTCGAGTGACATAGGAACTACGAAGTAAGTTACACCTTCGATTTGGAATGTAGCGAAACCTTCAGCACCAGCGTTTTTAGTAGTTTCACCGTTAGCACCTGTTTCAATCAATGAAAGGATAGTTTGTTCAGTTGCATCTTCGTTCCAACCGTACATGTTCATTGCAGAGCCACGGTTACGAGTCCAGAATGAAGGAGTCAAGTCACCATTTTCGTCCATAAGAGCATCGATTTCTTCAACAGTGAAGAATGCAGGTTGTGCAAGAGTTGAAGAGTTCATAGCAACTTTTACAGGAGCAGAAGCTTGAGTGTAGTCTTCTACTTGTTCGCCGTTAGCGATTTTGATAGTAGCTACCATAGTATTAGCATTGATAGCCAACCAGAGGTAAGCACCTTCTTCAGAAAGCATGTCACCTACAACTTTACCATATTGGTCGATGCGGCCAGCATTTACGCCTTCAGGAAGAGCTACTTGAAGTTTGTAAGTTTCTTGGAGGTCAGCAGAGATGATGATGAAGTCAGTTGAAGAAGCAGCGTTAGGGAAGCCTGTACCTACAAGGATATTACCAGCGTCGTCAACTGTGATACCAGTAGCAGCACCAGGAACTGAGCGAACAGTTTCTGTTACTGTTTCTTTCACATAAGTAGTGTCATAAACTTCAACACCTTCAACAACAGTTGTGTCGATTTTTTCGATAACGTCAGTAGCTACTTCTTTTTCAACTTCAACGTCAACACCATAGTGAGTATCGATAGCTTCAGCGATGTTGATGAGTTCAGTCATACCTTCGTTGTCGATAGCCATGATTTTCTTGTTAGCTTTGTCAGTAACAAGGATTTTGCCATCGCGAGCAGTAGCGAAACGGAATTCACCACCTGATGCAGATCCAGGAACGCCAGTAGTTACTTCCCATACTTTGTTAAGACCAGCAGGAACAACAATTGGTTCTGGTTCTGGTTGAGGTTCTGGAGTTTCAGTAGCGAGAGTTACAGTCATAGCTTCGAGGTTAACAGCGATGTCCCAAACACCAGCATAAGGTACTTGGATAGCGCCTTCACCTTTAACGATAGCGTTTTCACCTTTAACAGCTTTAGCGTTGTCTTCAGCGAAACCATAGCGAGCAGCGTTTACTGCAGCCCAGTCGTCAGATTTTACAGAAGAAAGACCAAAGTTACCACCTTCAGCAAATTCGATACCTTCGATAGTGTAAACACCTTCAGCATAAGTCAATTCAAGAGCTTCAGCAGGAGTCCATTCTTGGAATGAGCCAAATACATAAAGAGGATCGATAGTTGGTTCTGGAGTTGGTTCTTCAGCTTTAGGAACAGTGAAGAGGTAGTTACCTACAACTGTAGCAGCGAGGAAGTGAGAGATATAAACTGAAGTTTCGTCGTTAGGTTTAACGTAGAAGCCACCCATACCTTGACCTTTACCTACTTGAGGATTTTCTTCCCAAGCAGCAACGAGTTTTTGGTCAGAAGCGCGGTAGATACCCCAGTTAGAACCACGACCGTTAGTAGTACCGTCAGTAGTCATAGGAACTACGAAGTAAGTTTCACCTTGGAGAGTGAATACTTCGAAACCTTCTTGAGAAGCGTTTTTAGTAGTAGAACCAGCTTCAGTAGCTTCAGTCAAAGCGATAGCTGTTTGTTCAGTACCATCTTCGCTCCATTGATATACGTTTTGTGAATATGAACGGTTGCGGAACCAGTAAGAAGTTGTCAAGTCGCCATTGTCGTCCATAAGAGCGTCGATTTCAGCAACTGTGTTATAAACTGGTTGAGCAACACAAGAAGTGTTAACAGCTACAGCGCAAGCAGTAGAAGCTTGAGAGTAGTCCATATCTTGCTCACCGTTTACAACTTTGATGATAGCAACTTTATCGTTGTTAAGAGGGAGCCACATATAAGCACCTTCTTCAGAAAGCATGTTACCTACGATACGGCCCATTTGGTCGCAACGAGTAGCATTAGCGCCTTCTGGCATTTCAAGTTGAAGTTTGTAAGTGTTTTTAAGTTTAGCATCGATGATGATGAAATCAGTTGCTGATGTAGCATTGGGGAAACCAGTGTTGATAAGGATGTTACCAGCATCGTCAGAAGCGATGAGAGTACCAGCTCCAGGAACTTCGCGAGTAGTTGATTCTTCACCAGTAGTTTCGTCAACTACAGTTTTGTCAACACCATAGTGTTCGTCGATGATAGGAGCGATGTCAAGGTAATCTTGAGCTCCAAAAAGAGCGTTGAAAGTTTTGATTTTTTTTGCAGCTTTGTCGGTAACAAGAATTTTACCGTCTTTGTCGCAAGTCATAAAGCGCATGTCACCACCACCGGCAGCACCAGGGATGCCAGAGTTCTTTTCCCAAACTTTTTCAAGAGTTTGAGCTGACGCACCTGTAGCAAGGAGTGCAGCAGCACCCGCAAGCATCAAATTACGTAAAGTTTTTTTCATTTTGATATTAATTTAGTTAAACAAAAAAGTAATTTTTCTTTATTTAATAATGTATATTGACATCTTTTACCCCAAAAGATACAAAACGCCAATAAAACAGGGTAAAGGTAAGACTTTTTTTATTGCCTACCAAATTTTTAACTAAAAAAATAAAATAATCAAAATGGAAATGATATCTATGAATATGAAAACGCAAAGAGAAGAGAGAGAAAATATATTCTTTTGAATTGAAGAGTGAGCACAAGGCAATGTCGTGCAAAGCACGGCTACTGCGCATTCTGTCAAAAAAACAACATTCCGCAAAAAACTTTTGCTAACAATCAAATCAGTATGAACCGAATCTAAAAACTAGCTCAACGACAATTCAAAGCGTTTTACAAATTCTTGCATGTGGGGAACATTCTGTAGCATGTGGCTATATACCTCGCGTTGATTCCACACATAAGGCGAACTTTCGCCTTGGTTCTCAACGATTTCAAAGGTGATAAAGTCGTTTTGCAATTGATTGCCAAGATATGAAATAATGTCGGGCAATGAATCGGTCATCATCTCCACTTGTCCTTTATTCTCCACCATTATCGCAAAACGAGTTCCGTCGAGGCGTTTAGGTCGGGCCGTGCGCATAGTATTGACAAGAATATGTGCTGTGGGGTGTGATGATATGTATGTTTCCCATGCAATATCAATCGCATCGTCAGAAAATTGGTTATTGCGATTGCGTGGTTGAATAGTTGTTTTTA
Organism: Muribaculaceae bacterium; assembly: GCA_017559355.1. Classification (GTDB taxonomy): domain Bacteria; phylum Bacteroidota; class Bacteroidia; order Bacteroidales; family Muribaculaceae; genus RGIG4079. The sequence continues at coordinate 10,921 of JAFYSL010000072.1, read as the reverse complement.
CAGCTTCCTCCGCTTGCTTAAGTCCAGTTTTTAGTGACAATCGAGGCACCTTTGGTCCCAATGGACGATTAGACACTGCTGCCATAGGCGCAGGTGGCACTGGACGCGAAGATATAGGCGTAGCACTCACCACAACTGGTTGTTGTGGAGCTGGAGCTGAGGCAACGGGTTGAACTGGTGCAACAACTATGGGTTTAGGTTGTTGTGGAGTATTTGCCGGCGCAATTTTTTTGAGTTGCCCCTCTCCGTCGCCGGCTTCTATAGGCGAGGGGCTAAGCAGTTGGCATAATTTAATCAACAACAATTCGACAAGGAATTGCTTGTTGGTAGCTGTGCGATAGTTAAGATCGGCATCTCCACAAAGCGCCATTGCTTTGTAGAAAAATTGTGGTGTGCAACGGACTGCCAATGCAGCCATCGATTGACGCGCCTCATCACTTGCTTCAAGCAGACAGAGCGTTTTAGGATCGCGCGCTACCATAAGGTCGCGAATATGCGCTGCCAATCCATTGACAAAGAACAATGAGTCAAACCCTTTTTCGCGTATCTCTTTATAAATTAACAACGCTTGAGGTACATCTTGTGCAAGAAATGCATCAAGCAAACGGTTGTAATATTCGTAGTCAAGTATATTGAGATTCTCAATCGCCGATTGATAAGTGATATTTTGCATCGAAGATGCCGCTACTTGGTCGAAAATCGAGAGAGCGTCGCGCATTGCTCCGTCGGCCTTGCGAGCAATCACGTTAAGTGCTGATGACTCAACAATAATACCCTCTTGCGAAGCCACATAGGTGAGATGATCAACCATATCTTGAATTGTGATGCGATTGAAGTCATATATTTGGCAACGCGAAAGGATAGTAGGTATAATTTTATGTTTCTCGGTTGTAGCGAGGATAAACACCACATAAGCGGGTGGCTCTTCAAGTGTTTTGAGGAAAGCGTTAAACGCAGCTTGCGACAACATGTGCACCTCATCGACGATAAACACTCGATATTTACCTGTTGTGGGTGGAATTTGCACTTGGTCAACAAGTGCGCGAATATCATCTACACTATTATTAGAAGCAGCATCGAGCTCAATAATGTTGAGCGAACGGTTTTCATTAAACGCACGACATGAATCACACTCATTACAAGCATCTCCCTCTGGGGTGCGATTCATACAGTTGATTGTCTTGGCAAAGATTCGTGCACAAGAGGTCTTACCCACCCCACGCGAACCACAAAAAAGGTAGGCATGTGCCAACCGATCAGTGGCGATAGAGTTTTTAAGAGTCGCCGTGAGCGTCTTCTGCCCAACGACCGAATTGAAGGTCGATGGACGATATTTTCGAGCTGATACTAAATATTTTTTCATTAGTGCTATCTATTTATCGCAAAGATAGTAAGAAAAGTTGAAAGATAAAAGTGAGAAGAAATTAAAATAGGCAATCATATCCCAGTTAGCACAATTTTCGAAGTAACTACTTGATTGTTATAGTTTACCCTTCCGAATTGCATTTGCAATTCTCGTTCCTCTTAAAAAGGGGACAGCTTGGCTTGCTTCAAAAACTATTTTTTGTTGCGCGAAGGATTTCACGCTTGCCCCCTGGAGGGCCTTGAAGTCGTTCGACGGCAAACCCAACTTTTTGAAGTCGGCGGCGAATCTCTCCTTTGGCGCAATATGTTGAGAGTACCCCACTAGGATTCATTGCTTCATAGATGCGCGCAAAGAGTTCTTCGCTCCACATTTCGGGCTGTTTTTCGGGGGCAAAAGCATCAAAATACACCACATCAATTCTCTGTGGTAATTCACATTGAGTGAAGTCGCATTGTAGTTTTTCGAGTGTAAAATATGGAGTTATTACTTGTGGAGATTCCCACTCAGCATTATGCAATGATTGCAATAGGTCATTATCTACCAATTTGCCATAATTAAGTTGAGTAACCATCTCAGGACTAACAGGATAGAGCTCGAGCGAGATATAGTGAGCCTTACGTTTCTCATTAGCAGCCATAGCTGTTACAACAGCATTGAGCCCTGTGCCAAATCCTATTTCAAGCACTCGCAATGGCGCATCTGTGGATGTAGCGTGCATATAAGCACAATCGCGGAATATATGCAACGACTCAGTTAAAGCCCCTTTTACTGAGTGGTAATGCTCATCGAGATGTGGCACATATATCGTTGCCGACCCATCGGCTGTTATCTCTATCTCATTTTTCATCGCTTATGAATTTGCTTCTTTCTCTTTTCCGGCAAGCATACCACATGCAGCCATAATATCTTCGCCTCGTGAAGAACGGATTGTAGCAGTAATGCCAAGTGAATTAAGATGATCACGGAACGCTATCATAGCACTCTCGTTGGTGGTTTTAAGTTCTACGCCTGGAATGGCGTGAAAGCGAATGAGGTTAACACGAGAATTTGTTCCACGAAGCAATCGAGCAAGAGCATCGGCATGGCGAATATCATCATTGAACCCTCGCCACATGATATATTCAACCGATAAACGGCGTTGATGTGCAAAGTCGTAATCCTTGAGCATCTCCATGACCTCAACTATAGGATAAGCCTTTTCGACTGGCATAATTTGCGCACGCTCAGAAGGATAAGGAGAGTGAACGCTTATGGCGATATGCACTTTAGTTACATCAAGGAGCGTGCGCAATTCCTTCATCTTTCCGATTGATGAAACAGTGATGCGTTTTGGACTCCAAGCCAATCCCCATGGTGCAGTGAGAATTTCAATAGCATCGAGTACTGGTTGGAGATTGTCCATCGGTTCACCCATTCCCATGAAAACGATATTTGTAAGTTTTTCGCTTTCGGGAATTGAGAGTACCTGATTAATGATGCCTTGTGCCGTTAAGTTGCCATGAAAACCTTGTTTACCAGTCATGCAGAAGTAGCAATTCATCTTGCACCCAGCTTGCGATGAAACACATATCGTAGCACGATCGCGGTCGGGGATATATACCGCCTCAACATCACGACCTCCTACCCCTTTGAAAAGGTATTTGGCTGTGCCGTCGACCGAGCGAGCCTCTGCGATAGGTTCTTCACGCCCCACAACATACTCTTCGCTCAATCGCTGACGCGCTTTGAGTGATAGATTGGTCATTTGGTCAATCGAGATAGCTCGTTTTTCATAAAGCCACTGCGCCATTTGCTTTGCAGCAAACGAAGGCATACCACATTGCGATGCAACTTGTCGCAATCCTTCAAGGGTTAATCCTATAAGAGGCAACTTTGACATAGTAAATTCAGTTTTATTCTACAAAATTAGTAATTAATACTGAAAAATGGATAAAAACAAAGAGAATCGTGTCTCTCGACATGATTCTCTTAAATTATTGTAAAGTGTATACAGGGATGTGATTATATTGTTTTCTATGCATACCTTACAATATGCAACTTATTATGTAATGCAAAAATAATGTATAATTGTATAAATTACAAATATTTTTACATTAAAATTTTGTTAAATAATTAGATATCTTATCGTTCGGTAGACACCCAGCGATAAAGTCGGTCGCTCGGACGCACCTTTTCTGCCACTTTTATTGAGAAGCGCTCACCCTTAACTGTCTTTTCAACAGGTTTGAGATCTACACGAATCTCTTCGACCGTTGTTATGATTGCACCAGTAGTAGGACCTGTAATAACGATTTCATCGCCTACACACAACTCACCACTCTCCATTTGGAATTCTGCAACTCCAATATTTGAAAAATAGCGAATACCTTTCGCAGCATATTGCTTAACGCGAGTAGCCGATGAACCATATTTTGATGTCCATTCACCAAGGCGTTGACCGAGGTAATAACCATTCCAGAAGCCACGATTGAAGATTTTACCAAGACGCTCGTCCCAATCGGCAATCTTCGCCTCATCGTATGTGCCGTTACAGCATGCTTCAATAGCTTCGTTGTAACACTCAACTGCAATCTTCACATATTCAGGTCCACGCGCACGACCTTCAATCTTCAACACACGCACTCCCGCATCGATTACTTTATTGAGGAAGTGAATGGTTTTGAGATCTTTAGGCGACATGATATATTGATTTTCAATATCAAGTTGTTCGCCTGTTTCGCGGTCGGTAACAGTGTAACTGCGACGGCATATTTGAGCACATGAACCACGATTTGCGCTATAGTTCATCTCATGGAGACTCAAATAACACTTACCCGACACTGCCATACACAATGCTCCGTGGCAGAACATCTCAATGCGCACCAATTCGCCATGAGGGCCACGAATATCTTGCTCACGAATCGCATCATAGATTGCACGCACTTGTTCCATATTGGTTTCGCGTGCAAGCACCACTACATCGGCAAATTGCGCATAGAATTTCACTGCCTCAATGTTCGTGATATTCACTTGTGTAGAGATATGCACCTCAACACCGATGCTACGCGCATAAGTAATGGCTGCAATATCGGCAGCAATAATTGCCGAAATACCAGCTTGCTTTACTGCATCAATTATGGCATGACAAGTGGCAATATCGTTGTCGAAAATAATAGTATTGACTGTGAGATAACTTTTCACTCCGTGCTCTTGGCATATAGAGGCAATGTTATGCAAATCGTCGAGGGTAAAGTTTACCGACGAACGTGCACGCATATTCAGTCCCTCTACTCCGAAGTAAATAGCATCGGCACCAGCATTTATGGCTGCATGAAGCGATTCATAACAACCCACGGGCGCCATTATTTCAAAATCCTTGCGATTCATTGTCAATAATTAAATGTGAACGGGAATTCCAAGAATTGCTCGGAACTCCCTTTATGTTTTTTATTTCTAATCTCGTTATTGATTAGTGGCAACAACCATCGCCACAACCACCACCGCAGTCATCACCACAGCCATGGTCGCCACAACCGCAGCCACAACCACATGATGGGTTCAATTCTTCAGGAGTTGCATCGCGCACAACAAGGATTTTACCATCGAAGCGCACATCATCTTTTGCCAATGGGTGGTTGAAGTCCATTTTTACTGAGTCTTTAGTAACCTCAACAACAAGACCATTGATGCGGAAACCATCGGCAGTCATCATAGGCACTGATGCACCTTTTTTGATATATTCGCTATCAAATTTACCATCAACCAAGAAGAGGTCGCGTTCGAGTTCTACGATTTGGTCTTCTTCATAAGGACCGAAAGCATCTTCAGCTTTAACGATAAGATCGAATTTGCCACCTACTTCAAGTCCAAAGATTGCCTTTTCCAAAGGAACTACCATACCTGGAGTTACACCATAGATAAAACGTTCTGGATCACTCTCCTCACTTTGGTGAACAAGAGTTTGTGAACCATCAGCATTAACTCGATAGAGGTCATAGACCATCTCTACATATTTACCTTGTTGAATTTTTTCCATATCTGTCTATTTTTGTGATGAGAATCCTCATCTATGTTATTACTTTAATTTATTGCTACAAAGGTAGTAAATATTGTGCAGATATTAATCATAACAGATTATAATCTACCTTAATTTCTATATTCTTCCCTATATAGACTCAATTGCGAGAATTGTTGTGAGGATATCTACGGCCGATTCTACAGTCTTTACTTGACTTATTGTAATGCTTCGACGCCCATTGTTTTCACGAATTCTACAACGATTTACATTTTGTTGCATGTAGTTGATGATTTTGCCAAACATTGGCGATTGATAGTATGCTTTATTACTTTCATCTACAAAATAAAGATACATATGCTCCTGTTTCAAAGCCACTTTTTCAATACCAAGCTGGCGAGCAAGACGGCGCAATCGTGGCACACGCAACAATTCGGCTGTTTCGGGTGGAATTTTACCAAAACGGTCGGTCAATCGTTCCTTAAATGCTTGCAAATCAAGTTCACGCTCTATTCCGTCGAGTTCTTTATAAAGAATAATACGTTCACTCTCTTGTGGCACATACATTGCTGGCAACAAGAGTTCCATATCACTCTCAATAACACAATCAGCTACAAATTCTTTCTCCTCAACCTCCTCATCGGCAAGTACATCAGAGAATTCTTCGGTGCGCAATTCTATAACAGCCTCTTTCAATATCTTTTGATATGTTTCATAACCGAGATCGGCAATAAACCCACTTTGCTCAGCGCCAAGTAGATTTCCAGCACCACGAATATCAAGATCTTGCATTGCAATATGGATACCGCTCCCGAGGTCGGAGAAACTTTCAATTGCTTGAAGTCGGCGACGCGATACAGGCGACAATGGAATATGAGGTGGCACTAATAGATAGCAGAATGCTTTGCGGTTACTACGCCCCACTCGTCCACGAAGTTGATGAAGTTCGCTCAACCCAAAGTTTTGAGCGTTATTAATCACAATCGTATTAACATTAGGCATATCAATACCCGATTCAATAATGGTTGTCGCCAATAGTATATCGTAATCGTGGTTAGCAAAGTCGATAATTACTTTTTCAAGTTTATCGGGAGCCATTTGCCCATGTCCCACCACTGTGCGAGCATCAGGAACAAGACGGCGCACCATCGCTTCGAGTTCATACAATCCCTCAATGCGATTATTCACTATAAACACTTGCCCATTGCGCGACATTTCAAAATTAATCGCCTCAAGCAAAATATTAACATTAAGAGCGTTAACCGAGGTAACAATAGGATAACGATTGGCTGGAGGAGTAGTGATTGCCGAGAGATCACGCGCACCCATAAGCGAAAATTGCAAGGTGCGAGGTATCGGAGTGGCACTCATAGTCAATGTATCGACATTGACTTTCATCTGCTTGAGTTTCTCCTTCACGGCTACGCCAAATTTTTGTTCCTCATCGACTACCAATAACCCTAAATCTTTGAATTTAATCTCTTTGCCTATTATTTTATGGGTTCCTATGAGTATATCGATTTTTCCTTCGGCAAGGTCGGCAATAATTTGTTTTACTTGTTTTGGAGTGCGAGCACGCGATAGATAGTCGATGCGCACAGGAAACTCTTTTAGTCGTTCTTTGAATGTATTGTAATGTTGGTAAGCAAGCACTGTTGTAGGGACAAGCACAGCAGTTTGCTTTCCATCGGTCGCCGCCTTAAATGCTGCACGGATAGCAATTTCGGTTTTACCAAATCCCACATCACCACATATCAAGCGGTCCATAGGACGAGGACTCTCCATATCGGCTTTAACGGCAGCCGTTGTGGTAAGTTGATCGGGGGTATCTTCATATATAAACGATGCCTCCAACTCTTGTTGCATATACCCATCGGGCGAGAAACTATATCCAGTTTCATTCTTACGAGCAGCATAGAGTTTTATGAGGTCGCGAGCAATATCTTTAAGTTTTGATTTTGTGCGTTCCTTTACCTTATTCCATGCACCTGTACCAAGTTTATTAACCTTAGGTGGTACACCCTCTTTGCCTCGATATTTGGCAAGTTTATGAAGTGCATGAATTGACACAAAAATTATATCATCATTCTGATATGTGAGTTTAATCATCTCTTGGGTACGACCATTGACGTTAGTGCGCAATAGTCCAGCAAATTTACCCACACCGTGGTCGACATGCACTATATAATCACCCACCTCAATTGCCGATAATTCCTTGAGCGACAAAGCAAGCTTGCCCGAACGAGCACGATCGCTTTTAAGAGTATATTTATGAAAACGGTCAAAAATTTGGTGGTCGGTAAAATAACATTTTTTAGATGCGTGGTCGACAAAACCCTCGTGAATTGTAGAATAAATGGGGGTAAAGGCTATATCATCGCCACGATCTTCAAAAATAACCTTTAATCGTTCAATCTGCTTCTCGCTATCACTTAAAATATAAAGTGTGTAACCATCGGCAAGCATTTTCTTGAAATCCTCACTTATTAGGTCGAAGTTCTTATGATATATCCCCTGTGGACTGCACCCAAAATCGATTGATGCCTTTGCTTCGCTATCGGGATTGGCTGCCGAAGAGAATCGTAATTGTCGGAATTTTGCAAAATTTCGCACAAAATCCTCAACATCAACCACCTGTCGCATCGCATTTGAATCTCCTTCATTAGCGATAAGCGAACTTGCTGAAAATTCTTCATTAGCAATTTCTTGAATGCGACTCAACGCATATTGAGCATCACGCACAGCAATAAGCGTATCCTCTCCGATAAAACTAAGCAACGACTCGCCATATGCTTGTTGTGCTACATTTGAAGTTACCGCAAGCTCATCAAGTTGCTGTTCCGACAATTGTGTTTCGATATTGAATGTGCGCATCGAATCAATTTCATCGCCAAAAAAGTCAATGCGATATGGCATCTCATGCGAATAACCAAAGATATCAAGAATTGAACCACGCAATGCAAAGTGCCCTGGTTCATACACATAATCGACCTCAACAAAACCATTGTCGCGCAACCATTTAATCGCATCAATAAGGTCGATTACATCCCCCTTTTTTAGGTGTAAAGTGTGCTTATTGAATGTTTCTTTTGATGCCACTCGCTCAGCAAGAGCATCGGGATAGGTTACAACATATCGCAATCGAGAGTCGGAGTGCCAACGATTAAGCACCTCGGTGCGCAAAATTTGCGATGGAGCATCAATCTGCCCATATTTTATATCTCGCTTATAACCTGAAGGGAACATCAATACAGCCTCTTCGCCCAACATGCGCGAAAGGTCGTGATACAAGTATCCCGCATCATCAAGACTATCTCCAATAATTAACGTGGGGGAGGTGCGAGGTGTCATTCCTGCAAAAAGCAAAGCAGGTGCCGATCCCGATAGTGAATATATCGAGGTGCACATATTTTTGCTCGCAAGCATCTTATCAAGTGCTTGACGACGTTGACGATTTATAAATGTATCGCTTAAATTATTTATTGTTGACATCTTTTTTTGCGGGTTTCAATGTCATCTTATATTTCGCCTCATCGTGAAGGATATTCACTGCCGAGTCAACAACAATATCAGAACGCAACGACTCGATTATCTTCCCTCTTTGGAAATAATAACGCATCACAATCTCTTCGGCAAGATACTCACTTATATCTTTGCGATGAGTGTCGAGGTCTCTATCCAAATCGTGACGCAACATCTTTTCCAAGATATCAAACTGTGCCTTAACACTATCGTTCATATACCCTTCAGTCGTAGCAACTTTCTTAAGATCAGCAAGTCGCACTTCACACACCTTGTCGTATTTTAATTTATTAGGGTCAATAAATTTCTTAAAATCAGCATAGATTGAGTCGGTAATTTCAAATTCCTCGGGCGAAGATATTGAAGGTGTTGTTGCTGCAAAACGGTTAGCATAGTCAAACGCCCAATGATCCATTACAATATTAAATGTCAATCTATTACCTTCGGGGAAAGAAACAACTACATCGGGGGTAATACCTCCTCCGTCACGCACCTCACGACCATTTGCGGTTTTGAATACAGTAGTAAGACTATCTGGGGTGCGAGCCACCGACCCATCGGGATTGCGATGAGAATAGTCAATCGCTTGGATAAGTCGACCACTTGGAATATAATATTTTGCAGTTGTAACTTTCAACAACCCATTGTAAGGAATAGGACGAGTACCTTGCACAAGACCTTTGCCAAAGGAACGAGTCCCCACTACTACTGCTCTATCAAGGTCTTGAAGTGCTCCTGATACAATTTCAGAACTTGACGCAGTTGAGCCATTAATCAATACAGCCAACGGAATCTCAGTGTCAACAGGTTTTGTGGTTGTTCTATACACCTTTTCATTAAGTAATCCTTTACCCTTTGTGCGTAGCACCTCAGTGTTTTTAGGAACAAAAAGCCCCACAATCTTCACTGCACTTTCAAGCAATCCCCCTCCATTGTCGCGCAAATCAAGAAGAATAGACTTCACTCGAGGGTCTTTTTTCAACTCAATCAACGCTTTTTTTACTTCATCGGCAGAGTTTTCGTTGAATGTAGTGAGCGAGATATACCCCACATCACCTCTTATTACACCATAATATGGCACAGGATTTACTTGAATTTTCGCACGAGTGATATCAAATGTAAGGATAGAATCCTCCACATAAGGGCGTTTTACAATAAGCGATAATTTAGTACCAGCTTGACCTTTCAATCTTTCGCTCACCTTTGCACTCTGCCACCCCAATACAGTATCGCCATCAATAGCGACAATGAGGTCGCCAGGACGTAACCCAGCCTTTTGCGCAGGAAAACCCTCTTGTGGTTCTGAAATATACACATTACCATTGCGTTGCATTATCACCGAACCGATACCAGCATATTCGCCAGTGTGTATTACGCGAAATTCATCTTGCTCCTCCTCCGAGATATACTCAGTATATGGGTCGATCGACGACAACATTGCATCAATTGCTACACGAATCGCCTTATCGGCATTGACAGTGTCAACATAATTTGATTGCAGTTCTTTATATATCGAATTAAATATATTTAGGTTGCGAGTCACACTCGTCTTATTATTTCGAGCAGTAGCAGTCCCAAAAATTGATATTGCACACAATGCGACTACTGCAACTATTATTGACTTTCTCATAGTTTTTATTTTGATACACGTTTTCTCTATATTGAACTGCTAAGTTACGCAATATTATCTCAAAAATGACATTAAAAACCCCAAAAAAGCATTAAAATTGCACTTTTGTGTACGATTTTTACAAAAAGTATTGCATAATTCAATTTTTAGGCTTAATTTTGCAACGCAATTTTGAAAAGGGTTGCATTTCTCGCTTCAGTAGCTCAGTTGGTTAGAGCACCTGACTGTTAATCAGGGGGTCGTTGGTTCAAGCCCATCCTGAAGCGCAAAAAGAGATTGCAATCGCAATCTCTTTTTGTATTATAGGGTCTTATAAAATCTGATCTATTGGGGCAAGGTGGACAAAAAGTAGGGCAAGGTGGACAAAAAGTAGGATAAAACCTTTGTAATACACTGAAATACATATCTT
>JAFYSL010000071.1 GCA_017559355.1 Muribaculaceae bacterium | reverse complement strand
CAAAATCAAAATCCCAACCATAATCCATTGATTCTTGTGTAAATCTAGCTAATTCTCGACCTTCGCGCTTCGTAGGGCGACCAAGACCTTTTTTACGATCAATAAATCCAGATATCTTCACAATTTCAAGCAAATCATATTGCGATTGAGGCGTTATATTATCCATATATTCGGGCACTAATTTTGCGCCCAATCTATTTTCGGTCAATTCCTTTACTTTAAACGAATATGTTACAGGTGGCTTTCGTACATTAATTACATCTCCCACCTTTATCATTCGCGAAGGTTTTGCAACTACACCTGTTTCAGCATCACCCACCGTTACACGACCTTTTTTACATGCTTCAGTTGCGATTGTGCGAGTTTTAAAAATTCGCATTGCCCATATCCATTTATCAATACGCACCTCCGACTTTGCCATAATCTACTTATTATTATAAGTATTCATTGCATTATTTAATCCAGCAAGACAAAATGTCTTCATAGCATCAATTGCTACATCTATGCGAGTTGGCAACATTTTACACTCATCAAGTGTAAAATTACCTAACACATAATCTACTTGACAACCACGAGGAAAATCACTACCGATTCCAAATCTCAATCTAGGATAAGCATCAGTACCAAGCATTTGCGCAATATTTTTCAACCCGTTATGGCCTGCATCACTACCACGACCTTTTAATCGTATCGCACCAAATGGTATAGCAATATCATCAACCAATACAAGAATATGATCTATTGCAATATTCTCTTTATCCTTCCAATAACGCACAGCGTTACCACTTAGATTCATATATGTCGAAGGTTTGAGCAAAATCAACTGCTTATTTTTCACTCTCACTCTTGCTATATCACCATATCGCTCGGTTGAAAAATAAATATTGGACGCCTCAGCAAAGGCATCCAATATTTTAAACCCTATGTTGTGGCGGGTATCGCGATATTCATCTCCAATATTGCCAAGGCCCACTATTAAATACTTCATAGGAGAAGGCTAATTGTTCAATTACTTCTTCGCAGCGGCAGCAGCGGCAGCAGCACCACGAGCAGCACGAGTAAGTTGAACAGCACAAACTACAGCGTTCTTAGCGTTAACCAATTCAAGACCATCGAAATTGAGTTCACCTACTTGGAGTGATTTACCAAGACCAAGAGTTTCTACATTGATTACAAGACGTTCTGGAACTGCAGTGTAAATAGCTTTAACTTTAAGTTTCTTCATTGAAAGAGTCAACTTACCACCGGCTTTAACACCTTCTGCGTGACCTTCAAGTTTAACAGGAACTTCGATAACAACAGGTTTCTTGTCATTTACTTCGAGGAAGTCCATGTGAAGAATAGTATCTTTTACTGGGTGGAATTGAATATCTTTCAACACTGCCATTTTCTTTTCGCCATTCAAAGAAAGTTCTACTGCGAAAATTTCTGGAGTATAGATAAGTTTACGAACAGCCTCATTTGATACAACGATATCAGTTGTAATAAGGCCTTTGCCATTACCAATTTCTACTACTTTTTCACCTGCTTTAAGAGTACCTGCATATGGAAGATCTACTAGCTCGCCACCATTAAGAACTGCAGGGATGTTTTGAGTACCACGGAGAGCTTTAGCTGCTTTTTTACCGAGGTCAGTACGAGGAGTTGCCTCTAATTGAAATACTTTCATTTTTTTAATTTAATTTAATGTGTTACTAAAAATTAAGTTGCTCCTTAATTTCCCATCACACGGGATGCTAAAAAGCGACGCAAAGGTACAATTTTTTTTTTATTCTACCAATTATTTACGCCCTTTACACAATCATTCTCTATTTTTTATAGCCATTTTTATACTAAAAATAATTGAGGTGTTAATTTAGACTATACAAATTCTCTTTTATCTTTATCTATTTGAAATTCTATTTTAAAGACTTTGGTATATTTCTTTATAACCATCAATCGCATCTTGAGATGTATATTTCTTTGCATTTTCCATTCCTAATCCAGAAATATTATCAAATAGAGTAGGGGTTTCTATCATTTTCAACGCTGACAATAATTCTTTGCGACTTAAAGATTGAAGTAATAGTGGAGTTGCTCCTATTACCTCTGGAACCGAGGAGGTATTTAATGCCACGACTGGACATCCAGTTTTTTGAGCTTCAATGATAGGCATCCCAAAACCTTCATAATCTGATGGATAAATCAAACATTTAGCTTGGTTATACAACTCATTCAACCTATGATTATCAACATTTGAATACACTTTGTATCTTTCACTACCCAATTTTTTGTTAAGAAACTTCTGTTCTTTAATTGATAGAGGTGCTCCACATATATCCAAATGATGCGATGTTTCTGATAAAGTTTCAACTACAAAATCAAAATTTTTATATTTTGCACGACTACCAACATACAACAATCGTTCACCTCGTGCAACTCCAGCTAATTGACAGAAAACATCTGAAACGCCATTATACACAACCTTTATTTTATCTTTCTCTATATTAGGAAGATAATGCAACAAATCCTTGCGTGTATTTTCTGACACACATACTACGACTTCTGCGTTATTTATTGCGTTATATTTTTGTTTGCAATGTATATATCGTTGTGCCCTTGCCATATATCTTTCATATGTAAAATCATGAACTGTTACCACGCTTTTTACATCTTTATCCTTTACACAACGATAATATGAAGAGTGAAAAATTGAAGGATTTACATTTTGTGTATCAACACTTCTATATCGATCAATTATTAATGGAAATTTACTGTGTGATTTTACAACTTTATCGCACGGCAATTCTATATTTTTCCTATAAATGTTGTTTAACGCATCTTCACGCTCCAAAAACATCAAATTAGATACGTTATCACACAAACCACCAAGTAACATTGACCACATCGAGGAAATGCCACCAAATCGTTGTAACGAATAAATAATATTATCAAAAAGTATTGTATTCATTCGTCTGCAAAGTTATAAAAAAAACGAAAGCAACCGACATTAATCGATTGCTTTCTCTAAATTTATATATCCTTTATATCAATTATGCATTATAAAAGCTTAATTGTTCAGGAGTGAAGTTTGCAATAAAATCAGCATGCTTAACGACTTCAGCTTGAGCCATTTTGTTGTAAACATTTGCCGATGCTACAAACGATTCATTTTTATTTGCATCTAATAGCAATAGATAACCCATCATAATATTACCTGCCATTTCCACAAGACGACGTGACAAGAAATCAGTATATGCTTGATTATCTTTAACCGAAAGTACTTTCTCTACTGCTTCTGCATATTTTGCAGTCATAGCAACAAGATTATCTTTCAATGGTTGAAGTGTAGCAGAAACCTCTTGCGCATTGTAATCATTAATCAATGACAAATATGTACCAGTTGTGACGTGACGAATAGCTGCAACAACTTGCAATTGAGTAGTACCTTCATAAATTGAAGTAATACGAGCATCACGATACACACGTTCACAAGCATAGTCTTTCATAAAGCCCGAACCACCATGCACTTGAATACAGTCGTATGCATTTTGATTACAGTATTCACTTGACATACCTTTTGCCATTGGAGTACATGCATCAGCAAGTTTACTATAGAGTTTCATCTCTTGACGTTCTTCAGGCGTCAATGAGCGTTCTTTTGCGATATCTTCATATGCTTTGTATACGTCTACAAAACGAGCTGTTTCATACAACAATGAACGAGAAGCATCAAGTTTAGCTTTAATTACAGCGATAAGCTCTTGAACAGCAGGGAACTCAATAATAGCTTTACCAAATTGACGACGATCTTTTGCATATGCAAGAGCTTCGCGGTAACAGATTTCGCTGATACCTACTGATTGAGCAGCAATACCAAGACGAGCACCATTCATCAATGCCATTACATACTTAATAAGGCCAAGACGACGAGAACCACAAAGTTCAGCTTTAGCATTTTTGTAAGTCAATTCACATGTAGGAGAACCCTTGATACCCATTTTGTTCTCAATACGACGCACATTTACACCACCTTGGCGTTTGTCATATATAAACATAGATAGACCACGACCATCTTTTGTTCCTTCTTCTGAACGAGCAAGAACCAAGTGAATATCACTATCACCGTTAGTAATAAAGCGTTTTACGCCATTTAGCAACCATGTACCATCTTCTTGAGGTGTGGCCTTTAACATCACTGATTGAAGGTCAGAACCTGCATCTGGTTCTGTCAAGTCCATTGACATTGTTTCACCAGCACACACACGAGTCAAGAAACGTTGTTTTTGGTCTTCATCACCAAATTCATATAGCGTTTCAGCACAATCTTGAAGTCCCCAAAGGTTTTCAAAACCAGCATCAGCACGACTCACGATATCTGCAGCCATAATATATGGAGTGATAGGGAAGTTAAGGCCTCCAAAACGGCGAGGCATAGCCATACCCATCAAACCAGCTTTACGACATGCTTCAAGATTTTCCTTTGTTCCGTCAGCATAAATCACTCGACCATTTTCAACTCGTGGACCTTGGTGATCTACATCTTCTGCATTTTCTGCAATGATATTTCCACAAATATCACCTACTATTTCGAGAACTTTATCGTAGTTATCCATTGCGTCCTCAAAGTCAAGAGGAGCGTAGTCAAACTTTTCAGCTTCAGTATAATTGCGTTCTTTTAATTCTACGATTTTTTGCATCAAAGGATGAGAAAGATGATGCTTCAAATCGGGATTATCTGTATAAAAATTAGCCATAACAATCTTTACTTAGAGTTTTTCTTATAATACTTAATAAGTTTTGGCACGATATCCTCAACGTTACCAGTAATCACATAGTCAGCAATCGTATTGATTGGTGCATTGGGGTCATTGTTAATTGAAATAACAATTGAACTTTCTTGCATACCTGCAATATGTTGAATTTGACCAGAGATACCACATGCAATATAAAGTTTTGGACGCACCGTAACACCAGTTTGACCAATTTGACGCTCATGTTCTGAAACGAAACCAGCATCTACAGCTGCACGCGATGCACCTACTTCACCACCAAGCACATTTGCCAAATCAAAAAGCATATCAAAGTTTTCTTTGCTACCTACACCATAACCTCCAGCTACGATAATAGGAGAGTTCTTGATATTAACTTTTGACTTTTCAATATGACGATCAATGATTTCAACTACAAAATCAGCATCTGATACATATTTGTTTGCATCAATATTAACAACTTCGCCTTTGTAGTTAGCATCAAATACCTCTTTCTTCATTACGCCTTCACGCACTGTTGCCATTTGAGGACGACAATCAGGATTCACAATAGTAGCAACAATGTTACCACCAAATGCAGGACGAATTTGATATAAGAGGTTTTCATACTCTTTACCAGTCTTTGGATCTTTGTGCCCACCAATTTCCAAAGAAGTACAGTCGGCAGTAAGACCACTATGAAGAGCTGATGATACACGTGGACCTAAGTCACGACCAATACATGTAGCACCCATCAAGCAGATTTGAGGTTCGATTTCCTTAAACAAGTTAATCAACACCGATGCATGTGGATTTGATGTATATGGATACAAACGCGCGTCAGCCACTTTATATACAGTATCTACACCATAAGGGAAAACTTGCGATTCAACTCCATCAAGTTTATCACCTACGATAAGAGCTTCTAATTTTACACCGAGTTTTGTAGCAAGAACTTTACCTTTGGTCAACAATTCTAAGCTCACATCGGCGATTTTGCCGTCATCAAACTCACAATATACTATTAAGTTATTTTTTTCTGACATAATTTTCTGATGTTTTTTAGAATTAACCAATTGTGTGATTTGCAATAAGTTCTTGAATGAGTTCTTCTAATTGCTCATCATTATTTTCAAGGCAACGGCTCTCTTTTGCAGTAAACACAACATTTTCGATAGCCTTTACTTTTGTTGGAGAACCAGCCAAACCAACTTGTTCTGGATCTGCTTCAACATATGCAGCACTCCACTCTTCAAGAGCAAGATATGGACGAGACTCTACAAAAACCTTTTTGTCATCGCTTAATTTTTCTTTTTCACTTGGAGAAACAGCATATTTATACTTCATAATGCGTTGTGCATTGCGAGGACGGCATTCAGGAGCAGAACCGTTTACTGTAACAACACATGGAAGTGGAGCCTTTACAGTTTCCACACCAGCTTCCAAACGACGTTTTACTACAACATATCCATCTTTCAACTCAACAATTTCTTCAGCATAAGTCACTTGTGGAAGACCTAATTTTTCTGCAATTTGTGGACCTACTTGAGCAGTATCACCATCAATTGCTTGACGACCGCCCAAAATAATGTCATAATTACCAAATTTTTTCACAGCTTGCGCCAATGAATAAGATGTCGCCAATGTATCAGCACCACCAAGTACACGGTCAGTTAATACAATACCAGTATCTGCTCCGCGATAAATAGCTTCACGAATAATTTCTGATGCACGAGGCAATCCCATTGTCAACAATGTTACTTTCGACCCAGGATTAGCATCTTTCAAGCGAAGAGCTTGCTCAAGAGCATTTAAGTCCTCAGGATTGAAGATGGCTGGCAATGCTGCACGATTAATAGTACCATCTTCTTTCATTGCATCTTTACCCACGTTTCTGGTGTCGGGCACCTGTTTTGCGAGTACAATGATGTTTAAACTCATATTAATACTATGTTAGTTAATTATAAATTATTTTCTTATATCTCTTTCAAATTGACAAAGGTAGTAACTTGAATCAAATTCTCAAAACAAAATTATTAATTATTCATAGCTTGACCCATCGAAGCAATGAGTACAAACTTTGCATTTTGGCAATCCGATTGATTTAACAACATTTTCAATTGAGCTAAACTTCAATGAAGTCAATTTCAAACGTTTACGAATCTCTTCAACCATAGCATTATATTCAGGAGAACCTGTTTCTGCATACTTTTCGAGATTTTTGTACATATCACCACCTTCTAACTTTGCAATAACTTGGCGTGTGATAAGTTCCATTTCACTTTTTGACGATGTAAAATTCAAAAATTTACATGGATAAATCAATGGAGGACAACTAATGCGAATATGTACCTCTTTTGCGCCACAATCAAACATATCTTGTACATTATCACGCAATTGAGTACCTCTTACAATTGAATCATCACAAAATATTACCTTCTTATCTTTTAGAATTGAATTATTTGAGATAAGTTTCATTTTGGCCACCAACTCTCTTCGTTCTTGCGAACTTGGAGTAAAACTTCGAGGCCAAGTAGGAGTATATTTTACAATACCACGTTGATAGGGCACACCCTTACCTTGTGAATATCCTAAAGCCATACCAATACCCGAGTCTGGTATTGCACACACACAATCCACCTCAGTATCATCTTCCTTACCCATATTCAAGCCTGCATCATAACGCATTTGTTCCACATTACGTCCCTCATATTCACATGCGGGATAACCATAATACGTCCACAAAAACGAACATATTTGCATCTCTTCATTTGGCTTACGCAATTGACGATGACCTTCCGATGAAATCTCTACAATTTCACCAGGGCCTAAATTATATTCAATTTCATAACCCAAATTTGGGAATGAACAAGATTCTGTAGTAACTGCATGAGCACCCTCTTTTTCGCCGATAATAATAGGTGTACGGCCCAATTTATCACGAGCAGCAATAATCGTATTTTCTGTCAATAAAAGCATTGAGCACGATCCTTTAACACGATTATATACATTTTCAATACCCGACACATAATCATCGCCCTCACTAATAAGAGCAGCAATCATTTCGGTTGGGTTTATGATATCATAACTATGCTCACAAAAGTGGTGACCTTTGCCAAGTAACTCTTTTTCAAGTTCTACAATATTATTAATTCGCCCTACAGTAACTATCGCAAACTTACCCAAGTGGCAATTTACGATAATAGGCTGAGCATCTGTATCACTAATAACACCAATACCCACATTTCCTTCAAATTCATCTAAGTCTTTTTCAAACTTAGTACGAAAATATGAATTTTCTATATTATGTATCGAACGTGTAAATATACCTTTATTGCATGTTGCAATCCCAGCACGTTTTGTCCCCATATGAGAGTTGTAGTCAACCCCATAGAATAACTCATTTACACATCTTTCGCGCTTTGCAACGCCAAAAAAACCGCCCATTTAATATCTCTTTATAAATGATTGAGTGGAAACCTCATATGCAACAGAGATTTCCACCCACCTATTTTTTGTTATTTTGTTTTTTCTTCAATCCAACGACGAGCATTTATAAACGCATCAATCCATGGAGTTACAGCATCTTTTTTACGAGATTCTGGATAGTAAGCACATTGCCATGGGAATATTGCACGTTCCAAGTGTGGCATCATTGCCAAATGACGACCATCTGCCGAAGCGATACCAGCCACCGATGCACGAGAACCATTAGGATTACCTGGATAACCAGCATAGTTATACTTAGCAACAACATTATACTTTTCAAGTTTTTCTGGCAAATTAAACTTACCTTCACCATGCGCAACCCAGATACCTGTCTTCATTCCTGAAAGTGAACCAAACATTACTGAGTTATTTTCTGGAATTGACACACCCAAGAATTGTGATTCAAACTTGTGTGAGATATTATGTTCCATCTTAGTACGATGTTCATGTTCTGGATTGATGAGATTCAATTCAATCATCAACTGACAACCGTTACAGATACCAAGACTTAATGTATCTTCACGAGCATAGAAGTTGTCAAGTGCGCGCTTCGCATTTTCATTCCATAGGAAGCCACCTGCCCAACCTTTTGCAGAACCAAGAACGTCTGAGTTAGAGAAACCACCACAGAATACAATCATATTCACATCTTCAAGTGTTTCACGACCTGTCATCAAGTCAGTCATGTGAACATCTTTCACATCAAAACCTGCCAAATAGAGTGAATATGCCATTTCGCGGTCGCCATTCACACCCTTCTCACGAATAATTGCAGCCTTCACGCCACTCTTATTGTCGCGACGTAATGCAATACCACGTGATTCAAGTTTTCCATCAAATCCTTTAGGGAAACGATAGCGAATTGGTTGTTTCTTATAGTTATCGAAACGCATTTTAGCACATTTTTCACCACTTTGAACCGAGTCAAGCAAGTATGATGAGCTAAACCATACGTCACGAAGATAATCAATATCAAATAAGTGTTCTGCACCATCGTGGTTAACAATAACCACGCGTTCTGCTTGAGGAGCACCGATTTCGCAGAATTTCACACCAGCTTCATTCAAGATAGACTCAACACGATCAGTCTTAGCATCTGCAACTTGAATAACGAGTGCAGGGTTTTCCGCAAACAAAATCTTAGTCAAATCAGTCTCGCCCATTTGTGCAAAACCATCAGTTGACACAGCAATACCACCATTTACATTACCAAATGTCATTTCAAGCAATGCTGTGATAAGACCACCAGCCGATACGTCGTGAGCTGCAAGCAATGCACGATTTCTTACTAATTTTTGAACAGCATTAAATGTCGCTGCAAATTTATCAGTATCTGCTACTGTTGGAGCCTCTGCACCAAGACGATTAAGCACTTGCGCTAATGCCGAACCTCCAAGTTTCAAACTATCGCTTGAGAAATCAATGTAGTATAATGTAGATTTCTTATTTTGAAGCACTGGAGATACTACTTTGCGAATGTCACTAACCTCACCAGCCGCAGAGATAATAACTGTACCTGGAGAATAAACCTTGTCATTGCCATATTTTTGAGTCATTGACAAGCTATCTTTACCAGTTGGAATATTGATACCCAACTTACATGCGAAGTCACTACATGCCTCAACTGCACGATATAAAGCAGCATCTTCACCTTCATTCTTACATGGCCACATCCAGTTAGCACTCAAAGAAATGCTCTTCAAGCTCTTAGCCAATGGAGCCATTGAAATATTTGTCAACGCTTCAGCAATTGCCATTACCGAACCCTTAGCCGAGTCAATAAGTGCTACTTGAGGAGCATGACCGATTGATGTTGCGATACCAGCTTTACCTTTATAATCAAGAGCAACTACACCACAGTCACTCAAAGGCAATTGAATTTCACCTTGACATTGTTGACGAGCAATCTTACCTGTTACCGAACGGTCAACTTTATTTGTCAACCAGTCTTTACAAGCCACAGCCTCAAGGCTCAATACGCTCTTAATATATTCATCGATTTTCGACTCATCAGTTTCTACATCTTTATATGTAGTCTTAACAGTCTTATCTGTCATGATTGTCTTTGGAGAATTACCAAACATATCAGCCATTCCCAAATCGATAGGTTTAACACCATCTTTTTGTTCGAAAACAAAACGGTCATCACCTGTAGTTTCACCAACTACATAGAGTGGGGCACGTTCACGATCTGCAATACGTTTGATATACTCAATATCTTTTTCTTCAACAACCATACCCATGCGCTCTTGACTTTCGTTGCCCACAATCTCTTTTAAAGACAAAGTTTTGTCACCAATTGGGAGAGCGTCGATATTAATTTTACCACCAGTAGCCTCTACGAGTTCAGATAGAGCATTCAAGTGGCCACCAGCGCCATGGTCATGAATTGAAATAATTGGATTGCTATCACTTTCAGCAAGAGCACGAATCACATTCGATACACGTTTTTGCATTTCAGGATTAGCACGTTGCACAGCATTCAACTCGATAGAATTGTCATATTGACCTGTTTCTACCGATGACACTGCTCCACCACCCATACCGATGCGATAGTTATCACCACCCATCACCACAACTTTTTCACCAGGTTTTGGTTCACCCTTAATAGCATCTTTCTTTGCAGCAAAACCAACACCACCTGCAAGCATGATTACTTTATCATAAGCATATTGTTTGCCATTTTCATCATGTTCAAAAGTGAGGAGTGAACCACAGATAAGAGGTTGACCAAATTTGTTACCGAAGTCTGATGCACCATTTGATGCTTTGATAAGAATATCGCATGGTGTTTGATACAACCACACACGTGGATTCATCATTAATTCCCAACGATGCTCTTCGCTCATGCGAGGATATGAAGTCATATACACTGCTGTACCTGCGATTGGCAAACTTGCTTTACCTCCACCAAGACGGTCACGAATTTCACCACCAGTACCAGTTGATGCACCATTAAATGGTTCTACCGTTGTTGGGAAGTTGTGAGTCTCTGCTTTTAATGAGATTACAGTATCTAAATCCTTTACTTCAAAATAGTCAGGTTGATCAGGATTGATAGGGTAGAACTGGTCTACTTTTGGGCCCTTCACAAATGCAACGTTATCTTTATATGCCGACACCAATCCATTTGGATTCTCTTGTGAAGTCTTTTTAATCAACGTAAATAGTG
The DNA here is from genome assembly GCA_017559355.1 of Muribaculaceae bacterium. GTDB lineage: Bacteria > Bacteroidota > Bacteroidia > Bacteroidales > Muribaculaceae > RGIG4079. Next base: position 13,588 of record JAFYSL010000071.1, on the reverse strand, counting down.
ACATTGGTTTTTCTTCGCCATCAATCACAAATGTTCCATTGAAAATTTTATGACGACAGTGTTCTGAGTTTACTTGAGAGAAACCAAACACTTCGCTATCTGTTAATGGACGACCCAATTTTGCACTCAAATCACGAAGATATTGTTCTTCATCTTCGCTCAATGCAAGACCCTCAGCCTTATTATATTCCGAGATATCATCGATATACACAATAGGATCTGGAGTTTTCACGATTGTAAAAGTCTTGCTATTAAGACCCTCATACACTCGTTGCAACATCTTGTCAAATTTAGGTTGCTCGTCACGAGAAAGTTCAAATTGCTCAATTCGAGTAATTCCTTGAATACCCATATTTTGAGTAATTTCAACAGCGTTTGTACTCCAAGGAGTAATCATCTCTTTACGAGGACCTACATAACGACCTTTCAACGATGTACTTGAAAGAGGTTTTGCTCCATCAAACAACCACGAAAGTTTTTCCTTTTCAGCATCAGAAAACTTGTGATCACACTCTACGGCATAAACTAAATTTGCGCCTTTTTTGAAGAAAATTACCATTTTCTAATAAGTTTTTATGGTGATAGTATACTATTATTTCAATTAAGCCACAAAGATAAGATATTTAATTGAATATTAAGAACCCAATTTTAAGATTTTTTCAATATCTCATATTTTGTCAGCAAACGGCACTTCTATCCACTCTATTTTCACCTTATAATTTGCTAAACCCAAATAAAAAGATTAACTTTGCACGTTAATTGAAAATTAAACACGAAAACATTATAAAAACATTATGAACGTATCTATTGAAAAAATCGACAACGTTAATGGTAAAATTACCGTAGCGATTGAAGAAAACGACTACAAAGACAAAGTAACTGCAGAACTTAAACGCATTGGCAAAACCCACACTCTTCCTGGGTTCCGCAAAGGCCACGTTACTATCGACCAACTTCGTCGCCGCTTTGGCAAACAAGTAAAAAGCGACGTTATCAACCAAGAAGTTTACGAAGCAGTTATTAACTATATTCGCGAAAACCAACTCGGCATCCTCGGCGAACCACTTCCTGTTGAAGTAAAAGAAATCAACCTCGACGACGCTAACTATACTTTCGAATACGAAATCGGTTTGACTCCTGAAATCAACGTTGACTTCGCTGGTACAACTCTTCCTTTCTACAACATCGAAGTTTCTAAAGAAATGGTTGACGAACAAGACGTAAACTTCCGCGAACGTTTTGGCAACCAAGTTCCTGGCGAAGAAGTTGACGAAAAAGCCCTCGTTAAAGGTTCAATCATGGAACTCAACGAAGATGGCTCTGTAAAAGAAGGTGAAGACGCAATCCAAGTAGTTAGTGGCATCATCGCTCCTATGTACCTCAAGTCTAAAGAGGAAACAGATAAATTCATCGGCAAAAAACTCAACGAAAAAGTTGTGTTCAACCCTTGGAACGCTTGCGATGGCGATATAACTCGTCTTGCTTCAATGCTCAATACCGATAAAGAAAAAGCTGCTGAAGCAAAATCTAACTTCGAAATGTCAATTTCTGAAATTATCGTTGTAAAACCAGCAGAACTCAACGAAGAATACTACAAAAACCTCTTCGGTCCTGATAAAGTAAAAACTGAAGAAGAATATTTCAACGCAATCAAAGAAATGATTTCAGCTCAAATTTCAGGCAATAGCGAACTCTTGTTCCACATCCAAGCTGAAAAAACTCTTGTTGAAAAATTTGGCAACATCGAACTCCCACAAGAATTCCTTAAAAAATGGTTAGTTCGTCGCAACGAAGGTCTTACAGCTGAAAACATCGACGCTGAATTCGAAAAAATGATTCCACCACTCAAATGGCAACTCATCAAAGAACGCATCGCAGCTGTTGCTGAAGTAAAAATTGAAGAAGCTGACGTTACAAACCACGCAAAAGCAATCGCTCGTCAACAATTTGCTCAATACGGCATGACTAACGTTGAAGACGATATGCTCGCTGATTACGCTAAACGCATTCTCGAAGATAAGAACTCACGTTCACGCATCATCGAAGAAGCTGGCGACGTTAAACTCTTCGACGCAATCAAACAAACTGCTAAAATCGAAGCTAAATCAGTTTCACTCGAAGAATTCAAAACAATCGCTGAAGAAGCTCAAAAATAATTATTCTTCACATATCCTTAAAAGAGTGCCCGCAAGGCACTCTTTTTTTTATCCAAAGAATGCTTTTACTATCTTAAAAACATAACACCTTTGCAATTCTAATATTTTTATTTAACTTTGGCAATCAAAGATGATTAGAACTCATATCTTTAAGTAATATTATTATACCACATAAATTATATAATTATAACAAACCTCAAACTATTGAATATCGGAATAAAACAAACGAGAAAATGTTAAGTAATATGAAGATTTTTAATTTATGTTTTATTGTATGTATTGCTATTAGCAGTTGTAATCCTCAAAAAGAGCATACAATTCAAGAAGAAAAGTATGTTGGGGATGATTCTTCAAAAAATGAGTTTGTCATTACACTTCCTGAAGAGATGGATGGTGCAGGTGCTTTTAATCATTCAAAAAAATGGGAAGATTATAGACCTGATTTTAAACCATACAATGTATTAGATATGACGAATAAATCAGTTTCTGAAATTAATAAGTTATATGGAAAACCTATATTTAATGAAACTGATACAATTTGTTTTGGGAAAATACGTTATTCTTCCACTTATTCTTATCATTATGAACCGGATATAGCTTTTATGTTTAGAAAAACTCCAAAAATCCCATTATATCAAATGTGGTGGAAAATGAACCGAGATAATATTACTTATATTTTAGTTCTATATTGCATAGATAAAGATGGTGATAAGTATCCTGTTTATGGTTATGCATATGATGAAACCAAACCACTTCCCGAATAGCTTCGGATAAGAATATCTACATTATTGACCACTTGGGTTTCTCCACACAAAGAGTAAACCGAGTGGTTTTCTTTTCTCATTGATAACATAGACGTCTTAGATGTCCTACAAGTTCTTAATTTATAGTTTCTATCACACTCCATTATAATTATAATATAATTATAATCATAATCTTTTCTATTCTCTTACAAATCCATACATTTATCAAAAACTCATCTACTTATGTCTTTCTGAAAAATTCTGCTCATTCTGTTAAAAAAGAAGAGCATTATAGCAGAAATTCTCCACACAACGCTACTATAACCATTTTCGCCCACATTTAGGCAAATAAAAAAATAATAAAATTGAATATTTTTTTGACGATATTTTTATTGAAATTGATTTTTTATTTGTAACTTTGAATTAAGAAGCCGAGTTTGCTATCAACAAACCGCACTTTCAATTCCATTTATTAATAAGGTAAAAAGATTATGAACAACAACGATTTTAGAAAATTTGCTGTAAACCACCTTGGCATGAACGGTCTTGCTATCGACCAATATATGTCAGCGACATCTGCCAACATCACTTCAAGCTACATCAACCCAACAATCATTGAAGAACGTCAACTCAATGTTGCTCAAATGGATGTATTCTCTCGTTTGATGATGGACCGCATTATCTTCCTTGGCACAGATGTTAACGACTACACAGCCAACGTGATTCAAGCACAACTCCTTTATCTTGATCAAGCCGACCCAACTCGTGACGTTTCAATCTACATCAACTCTCCTGGAGGCTCGGTATATGCAGGTCTTGGCATCTACGACACCATGCAATACATCTCAAGCGATGTAGCAACAATATGTACAGGCATGGCAGCGTCAATGGCAGCAGTACTCCTCGTTGCAGGCGAAAAAGGCAAACGTTTTGCGCTTAAACACTCTCGTGTTATGATTCACCAACCAATGGGTGGCGCACAAGGTCAAGCTTCTGACATCGAAATCACTGCTCGTGAAATTCAAAAACTCAAAAAAGAACTCTATACAATCATTTCTGACCACTCTGGCGTAGCATTCGATAAAATCGAGCGAGACTCAGATCGCGACTACTGGATGACTGCTGCCGAAGCTAAAGAATATGGTATGATTGATAACGTTCTCATTAAAGCACAACACTAATAGATGGCAAAGAAAAACTCTATAAAATGTTCTTTTTGTGGTCGCCCATCTGATATGAGCGAGGTTCTCGTGCCATCGGCAATAGGGGAGACCTATATTTGTGCCGAGTGTATCGACCAAATCCACGAAATGCTTGGAGAATATCGCGACGAAGCTAAAGAGTCGGCTAAAGCAGCTGCTGCTACCGACCTCAACAAAGTACCTCGTCCTCGCGAAATTAACGATTTCCTTGATCAATATGTAATTGGACAAGACGCCGCAAAGAAATACCTCTCTGTTGCCGTCTATAACCACTATAAACGACTCGCACAAAACACCGACGACGATGTTGACATCGAAAAGAGCAACATCATTCTCGTGGGTCATACTGGTACTGGCAAAACTCTTCTTGCTAAGACGATTGCGCGACTTCTCGATGTCCCATTTACTATCGTTGACGCAACAGTTTTGACCGAAGCTGGTTATGTAGGCGAAGATATCGAAAGCCTCCTCACTCGTCTTCTTCAAGCAGCCGACTATAACGTAGAGAAAGCCGAAAAAGGTATCGTATTTATCGACGAGATTGATAAAATAGCTCGCAAAGGCGACAACCCATCAATCACTCGCGACGTAAGTGGAGAAGGCGTTCAACAAGGATTGCTCAAACTTCTTGAAGGTTCAATCGTCAACGTCCCACCACAAGGAGGTCGCAAACACCCCGAGCAAAAAATGATTCCAGTAAACACAAAAAACATCTTGTTTATTTGTGGTGGAGCATTTGATGGCATTGAGCAAAAAATAGCACAACGCCTCAACACGCATGTAGTGGGCTATTCTACCGATTCAGCTCGTCAACGAGTTAAACGCGATAATTACCTCCAATACATTGCTCCTCAAGACTTAAAATCATTTGGTTTGATTCCCGAAATCATCGGACGTCTTCCCATATTAACTCATCTCGACCCACTTGATCGCGATGCATTGTTGCGAGTGCTCACCGAGCCTAAAAACGCAATAATTCGTCAATATAAGAAGCTCTTTGAGATGGACAATGTTTCATTAACATTCGCTCCCGATGCGCTTGAACTCATCGTCGACAAAGCCATTGAATTCAAACTCGGAGCGCGTGGTCTTCGTTCTATTGTTGAATCAATTATGATTGATGCAATGTACGACATTCCATCTACCGACATCAAACAGTTTGAGGTAACTCGAGAATATGCAGTTGAAAAGCTACAAGTTGCCAATTTTGACACATCAGTAATAAAATAAGCAACATATTGCGCAACCAATTAACCAACTAAACTTTAATCATGAGCAATTCCAACAAAACTCGCCTTTATGATGCACTAAAAACGCATTTTGGATTTGACAAATTCAAAGGCAACCAAGAGGCAATTATGACAAGCCTACTCGAAGGTCGCGATACCTTTGTGTTGATGCCTACGGGTGGCGGCAAATCACTTTGCTATCAGCTCCCAGCATTGCTCATGGAAGGAACTGCGATTATCATTTCGCCCCTCATTGCATTGATGAAAAACCAAGTTGATGCAATGCGTAATTTCAGCGAAGATGATAACATCGCACACTTCCTCAACTCTTCCCTCAACAAAACCGCCATTGACCAAGTTAAAGGCGATATTATTGCAGGGAAAACCAAATTGCTCTATGTTGCGCCCGAATCTCTCACCAAAGAGGAAAATATTGAGTTTCTCAAAACCGTTCCCATCTCATTTTACGCAATTGATGAAGCTCACTGTATCTCAGAATGGGGACACGACTTCCGCCCAGAATACCGACGCATACGTCCTATAATCAACGAAATAGGCATACGCCCTGTTATTGCACTAACAGCAACTGCGACACCTAAAGTACAGCACGATATTCAGAAAAACCTCGGCATGCAAGATGCTGATGTATACAAGTCATCATTCAACCGTCAAAACCTCTACTACGAGATTCGCCCTAAAACACAAAATACCGATCGTGATATAATCAAATATATCAAAAGTCAAGAAGGAAAATCTGGTATCATCTACTGCCTCAGCCGCAAAAAAGTAGAGGAACTCGCCGAAATGCTTCAAGTTAACAATATCAAAGCATTGGCCTACCATGCTGGCATGGATAGCGCAACTCGCTCTGAAAATCAAGACGCGTTCCTCCTTGAAAAAGTTGATGTTATAGTTGCGACTATTGCATTCGGTATGGGTATTGACAAACCTGATGTACGTTTCGTTATCCACTACGATATGCCTAAATCACTCGAGGGATACTACCAAGAAACTGGCCGTGCCGGTCGCGATGGTGGAGAAGGGCAGTGCATCACATTCTACTCGCATAAAGACCTCCAAAAAATGGAGAAATTCATGCAAGGCAAGCCCATATCAGAGCAAGAAATTGGCAAACAACTTCTTATTGAGACAGCATCTTATGCCGAATCTTCAGTATGTCGTCGCAAATCTCTTCTTCACTACTTTGGCGAAGAGTTCCAAAATGACTACTGTGGCAACTGCGACAACTGCCTCAATCCTAAAAAGAAAGTTGAAGCACGTGATATGTTGCTCGCCGTACTTGAAACAATAAACGCACTTAAAGAGAAATTTAAAGCCGACCATGTCATCAACGTCATGCGAGGCAAAACCACCAACAATGTGCGTTCATATCGCCACGACAACCTCGACGTATTCGCTTGTGCAAAAGATGAAGATGAAAAATTCATCAATGCAGTCATTCGCCAAGCAATTATTGCTGGTTATCTCGATCGTGACATTGAAAACTACGGACTTCTAAAAATCACGCCTCTCGGTCAAGAGTTTGCACAACACCCTCAATCATTCAAAATCGTTGAAGACAACGAATTCAACGATTACAGCGAAGAAGTTGCCATAAAAGGCGGCGCTTCATGTGCTGTAGACCCTGAATTATACTCAATACTCAAAGACTTGCGCAAAAAAATCGCAAAAAAACATGAGTTACCCCCATACGTAATCTTCCAAGACCCATCGCTTGAAGCTATGGCAACAACATACCCTATTACAATGGAAGAGTTACAAAACATCACAGGGGTTGGAGCTGGCAAAGCTAAACGCTATGGAGCTGAATTTATCAAAATCATCAAGACTCACGTTGAAGAAAACGAAATTGAACGTCCCGAAGACCTTCGTGTGCGTAGTGTTGCCAATAAAAGTAAAATGAAAATCTCTATTATTCAAGGTATTGACCGAAAAATCCCACTTGATGAACTCGCATCATCTAAAGGTCTTGAATATGGCGAAATTCTTGACGAAATCGAAGCAATCGTTTACTCTGGCACAAAAATCAACATCGACTATTTCATTGACGAAGTTATGGATGAAGATCATCTCGATGATATTTTTGAATACTTCCGCGAAAGCGAAAGTGACGGTATCAAAGAAGCCATTCAAGAACTTGGTCCCGAATATTCAGAAGAGGACATTCGCCTCGTCCGCATAAAATTCCTCTCCGAACTTGGGAACTAAACGATAAAGAGAAATAATCTAAACTTGAACTATGCCATTATATTTGAAAATATTTTGGCATAGTTTTTTATTCCTCAACCAAATTCAAAAATCTTACAATCTGCAACACAAAAACACACATTTATTTACTTTTTGTTAGTTATTTTTAGTATTTTGTTTGCAATTTGGCTAATTTTACTTATCTTTGCGTTTCAATCAACATATTTACATATATAGTGGAAAAGAAACGACAAAATAGTGCGATATTGCTCATGCATTGCCCCGACCAACCGGGTATCATCGCTGTAATTACCGAATTTATCAACACCAATGGTGGTAACATTTTATATCTCGATCAATATGTTGACCGAGAAAATGGAGTGTTTTACATGAGGGTTGAATGGGATTTAGAAAACTTTGTAATCCCAGCCGACAAAATTGAGGAATACTTTAATACTCTTTATGCAAGTCGTTACAACGTAACATATCGTTTGAGTTTTACTGACCGTCCTCGTCGCATGGCATTATTCGTGTCAAAGATGTCGCACTGTCTCTACGATATCCTTGCTCGCTATGTAGCAGGGGAGTGGGACGTAGAAATCCCTGTGATTATAAGTAATCACCCCGATTTGAAATCGGTAGCCGATCAGTTTAATATCCCTTATGAAGTTATCCCAGTAACTCGCCAAAATAAAGAGGAGATGGAAGCGCTTGAATTTGAAATTCTCGACCGTTACCAAATCGATTTTATTGTATTGGCACGCTACATGCAAGTTCTCTCTGAAAACTTCATCAATCGCTACCCAAATCGCATCATCAATATTCACCACTCGTTCCTTCCTGCGTTTGTGGGAGCAAAACCATATCACGCAGCACACGATCGTGGGGTAAAACTCATTGGTGCAACAAGTCACTATGTTACAACCGAACTTGATGCAGGTCCGATTATCGAACAAGATATTGTGCGTATCACTCACAAGGACACCATTAACGATCTTGTAAAGAAAGGTCGCGACTTGGAAAAAATCGTTCTCTCACGCGCTGTTGAAAAACATATTCAACGCAAAATCCTCACCTACAACAACAAGACTGTAGTGTTTAGTTAACCAATAATCAGTAATGAAAATTGCGATTATAAAATATAACGCAGGTAATAACTTCTCGGTAGAATGTGCTCTTCGCCGTCTTGGATATGAGGCTATTGTAACTGATAATCCCGAAGAAATTTGCCAAGCCGACAAGGTTATTTTCCCTGGTGTAGGAGAGGCTCGTAGTGCAATGGAATACCTTCGCGCTCACGGACTTGACGAGGTAATTAAGAGTCTCAAACAACCAGTGTTGGGCATATGCATTGGTCAACAACTTATGTGTCGACACTCTGAAGAGGGTGACGTAGACTGCCTCGGCATCTTTGATGTTGATGTAAAGCGTTTTGACGCCACTCAAAGCGACCTCAAGATCCCTCACATGGGTTGGAATACGATTTCGTTGAGCAAAGATGACTTTATCCCCTCAACACTCAATGGCAAATATGTATACTATGTTCATAGTTACTATGTGCCTGTTAATGAGGCTACAGTGGCAACAACTGATTACATTTTACCTTATAGCGCAGCGTTGCACAAAGACAATTTTTATGCAACTCAATTCCACCCTGAAAAGAGTGGCGATATAGGAGAACAAATTCTTAAAAGTTTCATTGAACTATGATTGAGATAATCCCTGCAATAGATATCATCGACAGCAAATGTGTGCGTTTGACAAAAGGAGACTATAATCTCAAAACCGTATATGCCGAAGACCCTCTTGAAGTGGCTCTCATGATGCAAGATGCTGGTTGCAAACGACTTCACCTTGTTGACCTTGATGGGGCAAAGTCAAGTCATATTGTAAACTATCGCACACTTGAACGTATTGCTAATGGCACTAATCTCACTATCGACTTTGGTGGAGGATTAAAGAGCGATAACGATCTTCATATAGCCTTTGAATCGGGTGCTGCGATGATTACTGGTGGCAGTATTGCTGTAAAAAATCCCGAAATATTCCAAGGTTGGATTGAAAAATATGGTAACGAGAGGATTATCCTCGGTGCCGACACTCGCAATGGAAAGATTTCAACCTCGGGTTGGATCGATGACAGCAATCTTGATATAATTCCATTTGTGAAAGACTATATGGCTAAGGGTATCAATAAAGTTATATCTACCGACATCAATGTTGATGGCATGCTCACTGGTCCTTCAATTGGTTTATATAAAGAGATGCTCGCAGAAATGCCCGAATTGTACCTCATCGCAAGTGGTGGTGTGAGTGCAATGCACGACATTGAAGCGCTAACTGAAGCTGGAGTGCCTGCCGTAATTGTGGGTAAAGCGATATATGAAAATCGCATCACCCTCAAAGACTTAGAACAATTTAATTTATCACAACAATAACGACCTACGATGCTTGCAAAACGTATCATACCTTGCCTCGATGTAAAAGATGGTCAAACAGTGAAGGGGGTAAACTTCGTAAACTTCCGTGAAGCTGGCGACCCTGTTGCACTTGGCAAAAAATATAGCGATGATGGTGCCGACGAACTTGTGTATCTCGACATCACTGCTTCACACGAGGGTCGCAAAACTTTTATTGACCTCGTGCGCCGTGTGGCTGAGAATGTGAGCATTCCGTTTACCGTTGGGGGTGGCATCAACCAGGTGGAAGATGTGGAGAAACTCCTCAACGCTGGCGCCGATAAAATCTCTATCAACTCGGCTGCTCTACGCAATCCCGATCTTATCGATGGCATTGCTCGCCGATTTGGCAACCAAGTGTGTGTCACTGCAATAGATGCTCGCATGGAGGGCAATGAATGGGTGTGCTACATCAATGGTGGTCGTGTGTCGACTGGTCGCCGATTACTTGAATGGGCCCACGAAGCACAAGAACGAGGTGCTGGAGAGATTCTATTCACCAGCATGGACCACGATGGGGTGAAAACCGGTTTTGCTAACGATGCATTAGCGATGCTTCACGACACACTTAGTATTCCCGTAATTGCATCGGGTGGAGCTGGGGATTATGACCATTTTTATGATGTGTTTACCCAAGGGAAAGCAGATGCTGCTCTTGCAGCAAGCATTTTTCACTTCAATGAGATACCAATTAACGAATTAAAAGAGTATCTTTGCAAAAGAAATATTACAGTAAGACTATAAAATACGACCATATACAATGAGTATTGATTTCAACAAAATGCAAGGACTTGTTCCTGCCATAATTCAAGATGCACGCACAAAGAATGTGTTGATGCTCGGATTTATGAATGAAGAGGCTTATAATAAAACCGTAGAATTAGGGAAAGTTACATTCTTCAGCCGCACAAAGAATCGTCTTTGGACAAAGGGTGAGGAGAGTGGCAATTTCCTTAACGTGGTATCTATTCAAGAGGATTGTGATCACGATACCCTCTTGATTAAGGTAAATCCTGTAGGTCCTGTATGTCACACTGGCACCGACACTTGCTGGGGTGAGAAGAACGAGTGGGGTGTGGAGTTTTTCCGTTATCTCCAAGATTTTATCAAACGTCGCTACGATGAAATGCCTGAAGGCTCTTACACCACATCATTGTTTAAGAGTGGCATCAACCGCATGGCACAAAAGGTGGGCGAAGAGGCTGTAGAGACTGTCATCGAGGCTACAAATGGCACCGACGATAGATTGATCTATGAGGCTTCGGATATGATTTACCACCTCATTGTATTACTCACTTCAAAGGGGTATCGCATTGAAGATCTCGCTGAAGAACTTGTGAAACGCCACAAAGAGTAACCCATTATATACTAGATTACACCGATACAAACCAACCGATGAAACCGATTGTCAAATACAGCAATGTTGAGATTTTGCGCAAGGAGCACCTTGTGCTAAAAAATGTGTCGTTTGAGCTGCATGAAGGGGAGTTTCTCTACCTTATAGGTAAAGTGGGGAGTGGCAAGAGCAGTTTGCTCAAGTCGATGTATAGCGAAATTCCCATTGAGAGTGGCGAGGCACAAGTGTTTGACTACAATCTTGCAAAAATCAAGAGAAAACATATCCCAATGTTGCGTCGTCAGATAGGTATTGTGTTTCAAGATTTCCAATTGCTAACCGACCGTAATGTATATGACAATTTGCGTTTTGTGCTTGAAGCTACAGGGTGGAAAAAGAGACAAGAGATTGATGCGCGTATTGAAGAGGTATTGACTCAAGTGGGTATGCTCAACAAGAATTACAAGATGCCTCATGAACTATCGGGTGGAGAACAACAACGCATCGTGATTGCGCGTGCATTGCTAAATAGTCCTCGCCTCATTCTTGCTGATGAGCCTACTGGTAATCTTGATCCAGCAACAAGCGAACAGATTGTGAATAATCTGCATGAAATTGCAAAAAATGGCACTGCTGTAATCATGGCTACGCATAATTTATCGCTTATGGAGCAGTTTCCTGGACGAGTGTTGCGTTGCGAGGATAAACAGCTTGTGTGACGCTTTGATTTTGATAAACGATTATCCCTTTGTGGGGTGACCTCAACATAATCCACAGCTGGTGGAGTTGAATTGAGTGTGTCGCTTGGCGATGCACTCGATTTTGTTTGTGAAGGGGTGCATAATGCGGCATATTGCTGTTCTTTGAGAGCGAGTTTAGCCTCAAATTCTATTATTCGTTTTATGCGAGCGATGACTTGTTGTTGTATTTTTAATAGTTTGGAATCGTAAAACTCTCCGAGAGAGTAATCGCCTTTAAGATTTCTTTCTACTGCTGCATTGAGAGCATTTGAAGAAGATATACCGTTGTCTAATAGTAATGATCGCACCATAGACCATACTGCGTTGATGTGCAATTTTGTCATAGTTTTTAAGAATTAAAGGTTAAAAAAATTATGGTGCAAAGTTAATACATGAAAAAAGGGAAAAACTGCGATAATGACAAAAAAGAATCGAGAACCTTTGAAATTGATAATTAAAATTGAAAGTTTCTTTGTTTGTGATATTTTTTGACAGAAAGACAGAATTTTTCAGAATGACATAACTGAATTTGCGACAAAAGAACAGGATTGAAAGTGGAGAAAGGAAAGAGGAGAGAGGAAAGAGAGGGAAATAATTGAGGGATGGTGAGGACACAATCTATGTCTTTTATGTCCTCTAAGTCGGCTATGGGAAATAAAAAAGCCCCCACAGAGTATGCGAGGGCGTAGTTCTTAAAACTTCGGCATTTAGCCTTATTGTGATAAGATGTAGAATTATAATGCAAATATATAACGTAAATTTTTATTATCAAAGATTAATTTGTTAATTTTACAACAATTATAAACTCATTTTTTTAATTTAAACCTTAAATATTATGTACGAAGATGTTTTAGGCATTGATTTAGGCACCAATTCCATTGGTTGGGCAATTGTAAGAAAATATCTACATCACTATGAATTATTACATAAAGGAGTTCATGTATTTCCTATGGGTGTTACAAATACCGATAAAGGAGAGGTTCCCTCTGTACAAGAACGAACACTCGCTAGAGCATTGCGTCGTCTCTACTTTAGACGCAGATTGCGTAAAATCGAAATTCTCAAAGTTTTACTTGAATATAAGTTGTGCCCATTTTTAACCGAACAACAACTCCTTGAATGGAAACTCAAAAAGAAATATCCATTAACTGAAGAGTTCATTAAATGGCAACGCACAGATGATAATATTGATAAAAATCCTTATCATGATAGGCATATTTGCTTAACTCAAAAACTCAATTTAGAGAACGAGAATGAACGCTATATCCTTGGTCGAGCTTTGTATCATCTTTGCCAACGTAGAGGATTTTTAAGTAATCGCAAAGCGAATTCGCAAGAAAGCGATGGACTAGTAAAGACTTCAATTTCAAATTTGAGCAAAGAAATTGAAAACTTAGGTTACAAATATATAGGCGAATATTTTTATTTCTTATACAAACAAGGAGAAAAGATTCGAGGTAAATATACTGCTCGTGATGAACACTATCGCAAAGAATTTAATGCAATATGTGATAT
>JAFYSL010000070.1 GCA_017559355.1 Muribaculaceae bacterium | reverse complement strand
TTTGTTGAACATTTAACGAAGATTAATTGTTTTCTTAAAAAACTTATTTGTATGAATAATTCTGTAATAGATGTTGCTTTTATTGCAGCAAAGGTAGCAGCAATAAAGAATGAAAAGGCAAGAATGATTGTTGGTGGCGCTTCTTTGGTATATAATGTGGCGCAAATAGCCCGTTTCCGTTCTATGATTGTAGAGTTATCTCAAATATGCAATTACATTGTATCCAAAGCTCAGATTATAGGCTCATATACACAAGAAGAATATAATCTTGCTGTCGAGTGCCAACGGCAAATTGAAGAGTGTTACCAGCAAATCGCTAAGCACGGAACAATGACTGTAATTGATGGTATATCTTTACTGATTGAAGCCTTTAACAATCTTAATAAAAGATAGGACAAGGATTTCGAACTGAGGTGGAGCAAAATTTTAGTGCATCCATTTCTGTTTCAAATAATTTCACTACTTTACATCAAAGTAGGAACTCGACTCTGCGAAACACTGCAGAATGGTGCAGAAATTAGGTGGAGTAATAGCGGGAGATTACGTTTGGAGCATTTCTTTAATGCGAAGAAATAGAGCCATTTAGAAAAGAAACTCATTTTCTGGTGGCACCACAGCAGAAAAGAGTTATAGAAATGTAGCTCTTTTTTGTTTTATCTCTGAGATACAATTAGTTAGTCCAAGAAAGGTTCCAGATAGCGATACGATCTTTATTTTTGGAAGATTGACTTGTGCAATCGTTTACGATTTCTATCTCAAAATTACCATCTACGTTTATATCCATAGAGAAGTCATAGGCTTGGAATTTTGTGATTGATGTAATCTCTAATGTTTGAGTTTTAACCACAGTGTCATTTTGCTTAATGTTGATAGTAATTTGACATTTAGTATCAGTGAAAGGGAAACCATAGTTAAATGACAATTTCTTGATTCCACCTGCAATTACAGGTGAAGTAAGAATGCCTGGTGCGTTAACTTTACCATTAAGACAAGGAGCAAATACTGATTCATCGCCTATAAAAGAGAATCGAGTATAAGAGTTAGTACCATCAGTTGCGCCACACAATAATGCACTATTTTTGGCAACCCAACCGTTAGCCGAAGTATATTCAAGATATTTTGAGCTAGTGGCACCACCATTCATTGTATTGAAATCAGCTGTGTTTCCTTCGATAGTAGTTGAAGGGGCATCGGGAGCTACGGGATTGTCTGGTGTTGGATCGTCGTTACCATTGCTAAATTTGTAAGCCGATGTTTCTTTCAGCCCATTAACCTTGAAATATGTTGCGATGTTACCTTGAATAGCAACTTTTTTGCCAAGGTTTTCAGGATTGTCTACGAGGTTGAGAGCACTACGAACTGTTGATCCTGAAACTAATTGTATAGGAATACATTCGTTAACTGATGTAGCGTTAGGATTGTCAGAGAGGAGGAGGTTAGAAGCAACAGTTGCAGGAACGCTAAATGTTGAAGCGTTCTCGTAGTCAGTTCCATTAACCCAACCTACGATATAACCTTGCACCCATACTCCTGTTCCAGCTACACCACTTTTTACTTGTGTTACATTGTATGGAGTAGAGTCAGAACCATTCCCTTTGGCAGGAGTTGCACCTGAAATATCAAGACCTTCGATGCGAAATTCGTTAGTAGTACCTTTATTGCCTATGATACCACATACACCCATGTATTGTTCAAATTTACCATTCAACCAAATTTGACGACCGAGGTTAGCTTCGTTGTCACGAAGATTGCCATATTCACGGAGTTTAGAGTCTTGAGGCAATGCAATAACAAGGCAAGAAACAATATCTTTCACATCAGAGATAGGAGCGATAACGAGAGTGTTGTTCAATGTTGTAGGAGCTCCCCATTCGATATCTTCGTTAGAAGTGATAGTGTTTTCAACTTCAGGAGCAACAGCTCCTACTATATAACCAGTTACCCAACCGCATGCTGTTTGACTATTATTGATGAGTTCTACTACTTGGTCAACAGAGTAAGGATTGCTTTCAGTTCCTGGGCTGAGTGTTGGATTTCCAAAGTTCATACAGTCGTTGGTTGAACGGAGTAATAATTGCCAGCCTGATGAGCTGAAGTAACTCAAAATACCTACTACATCACCATTGCCTTCAGGTAGTTTTTGGTTCCAGAAAGTAGCATAACCTGAGTTGCGTACAGTGATAGAGTTTCCTTCGGCATCGATAAGTGTGCGGTTTGAATTCTCTTTGTGGGCATCGGTGTATGACAAAGTGCCACCACCATTGAAATGAACATTGTTCAATCTCACCAATTGACTTTGATATTTGCGAAGACCTTCGGGATTTGTGGGGAGTGAACTGAGTGTAACAGTCAAAGTATCCACTTTTGAAGGTTCGGGAAGACCATTGAGTTCAGAATGCATTTGGAAGAACTCATAAGGCATAAATGTAGTTTGCCAACCGTATCCTTCGGCATATTCAGGAAACCCGAGTTGTTGCAAACCACTATATTTACCAATATACATGCCAGTAACATCAAGAACAACCTCTTGTCCAACACGATATTTATTATAAAGACCACTTTGATTAATAGAGAGAGTTAATGCTGCAGTTTCGTCTTGAATCACAAGGTTTTTGTATATGTTTCCTGTCATATCAGAACTAACCACACGACCAGCAATGACAATTCTTTCGCCATTTTCGTTTAATCCGATAGTGTCGATATAGTTAATTTCATCGCTCCAATACTTAGTTTTTACTTCAAGAATTGAGCTGTTTGTTTCAATTGTAGCTTCAGGAACAATCACAGGTGGATGGTCGAGTTCTTCATCACACGCTGTAAATATTGCACCGAGGAGTAGAAGTGATGTTAAATATGATTTTGTAATTTTCATCTTTGTAAAATTAATTAGTTGGTTAGAATCTGATACCTACGTTAGCAAAAATTTTGGCACCTTGTGAATAAGATATTTTATTGGGATATTTTGTAACGTCGTAGTTGGTAATATCCATACGACTTTGTTGGTATCCGTTGGTTTGAATATTCTTGTTATTAAGAATGTTGTCGGCGCTCACATTGATGTTCATTGACACTTTGCGGTTGAGGTAGATTACCTTACCGATTGAAGCGTTTAACACAAATGCATCGTTGAGTTTATCTTGAGTAGCGAGTTCATTCATTTTTGCTTCAAGAGTTTCGTAGCTTGGGTATTTTTCCCATAGCTTAGGCATTGCTTCGTGACGAATTGGAGACAGTTTCACATAAGCGTCGCCAGTCCAAGTAGCGTTAACGTTGAAGTACCAGTTCTTAGGAGCTACCCAGTCGATCCCGATGTTAGCAGCTGATTGAGGAGTGCCTCCTACATAAAAGTTTTTGAGGTAAACAATAGTAGTAGTATCGGGCATCACACCATTTTCGTATGAACGCACACCTGTTGGACGGTTTTTGTATTGGTAGCGTGAATAAGTACCGGCAGCAGTAAGAGTTATATCAGGAGTAACCTTGAATGCCATACCCACTTCAACACCTTTGTATGATTTGTGGACACCTTTGAGCACGTAGTTCATGAACGATTCATATTGGTCATCGTAGAATGATGTACGTTCGGTTTGGTCGTATATTTCAGTCCAGAAACCAGTAATGTTACCACGGAATCGGCGGTAGTTCCAGTTGTAACTGATGTCGTCTGAGAGAATGCGTTCGTTTTGCAATCCGTTGATAGCGTCATCTTTGATACGTGGAGAGATGTAGGCATATTCAAAGAGTGGAGCACGAGTTTCATACAATGCATTAGCGGTGATGAAGTTGTGTCTGTCAATTTTATAAGTAGCACCAACTTTGATGCCTACATTATCGAAACGGTAAGTATCGCCCTTGCCATAAGAATTGTCCGGAGCATGACCATTGCGCATGTTACCATAGCGATAGAATTGAGTATAACTCATATTCAATCCGTAGTTGATGTCCCAGCGAGGGAGGGTAATCATGTTTTGAACCCATGCATTTGCTTTGATTGCATAGATATCGTAGTCGTAACCAAAACGATCGCCTGCTACTACCTTGCGATTAGGATTGTTGAGGTCGTTTTGGAGCATTTGTGGGTTGTCGGGGAAATCGCGTTCAACAAACTTATCAACGTCCAACCAATATTCACCACCGAGGAGGTCGCGTACAGTTTTGAAGTAAGATGCTTTAGTGTAGTTAACGCCTACGCCTGCTTGCAACGACATATGGTTGTTGATGCGATGGTTAAGCATTGAGTTAAACATCAAATTAAATTGATTGCTATAACGATTTTCGAGAATGTATGATGAACCAAGTTTTGTATTGTTTGGGTCTTTGTTGCTCTCATTGTTGAGGTAGTTGGCTTGATACATTTCGTTCCAATTGATTTGACGTATCTCTTCGCTGTTTTGCCAAAGGTCGGTGTAGAGGTCAAATGCCTCTTGATTATCTTTGTAGTATGATGGAAGATTGCGATAGTAGTCGGGTTTAGGGTTAGTAGCGTTGTCACTCCAGTTAATATCTGATTTGTTGTAGTTAATCCAACGAACAGCAGCTGCGGTGTTGAGTGAAGTACAATTATTAGGTTTCCACAACCAGTTGATGATAGTTGTTGGATCGAATGTTTCTTGGATACGAGCGTTGCGTTTTTTGCCTTCAAACCATCCCCAGTTAGGATTGTAGAGGTTGTCGCCAGCAAGTTCGTAAGCTTCTTCAATTGTAGCCGAAGCAGTACCACGTTGAGTAGGAGCACCAAATGTGGTGATTGCCAATGAGTGTTCGGGGTTGAATACTTTTTGTAATGCGAGGAAATAACCGCCTGAGTTGTAGAATGTTCCAGGTTGTACACCTTCATCGGCATAACGTCCAATAGCAGAAACAGTGAATGCCCAACCTTTTTCGCTCAAATCAGTAGAATAGGTTGCCATAGCGCGCATTTTGTAGTTGCTATTGGTGTATGATACGCTACCATTGAACCCTGGAGTATAGTCAGCTGCCATTGTGTTGTAATTTACTGCACCACCCACATCACCAAAACCAAATGATGTAGCGCCGATACCCATCACCGTTGATTTGTTGCGGAATGCGCGACTTGTCATGCCACCGAGTGAAGAATAGCTGAAGCGACCACGAGCCAAGTCGTTAAGTTCGATACCATTTATGTAGGTAGTTTGGTATTCCGAGTCGTAACCACGTACACGGAAATACATCGGACCAAAGTCGTAGCCTGCAGTAGTGAAGTAAACGTTGTCAGATACACCTATTAATGCACCGATTGATTGGTTGTTTTCTTCATCTTCTTCGAGTTGGAGTTGGTCAATCAAAAGTTCTTTATTGTCAACAATGATTGCCGATGTAGTGGGAGAAAATTTAACTTTACCTAAGTCAACAGTTTGTTTGTTAAACATCTCTACTTCCATAACGAGGTCGCTGTAGCCAAATGCTACAACAGTCAAGAAGTCTTTACCTGCTGAAAGGTTGTTGAGGATAAACTCACCCGAGGTGCCGGTAGTTGTAAATGCTCCCTGGTTATTGAGCATTATGCTTACTCCCGATATGGGCGAACCAGTTGTGGCGTTGACGATAACACCCGACAAACCAGCCTTTTGTGCTAATGCCGGCATTGTTGTCACAAGCACAAGTAACAGAAACAATTTTAGTCTCATAATTAGATAGTTATTGTTTCTTATTTTGATAAATACTAATTATCCAATGTAAAACATCTGTCAAATTTAGTGAATTGTTGTTATTTTAGCAATAAAAACTTTCATTTTTTACAAAATATTTGGCTGAAAATGCTTGAATAATAGATGAATAGAGAGGTGTGTGGTATACTAATTAATATTTGAGAATATTTGGTCCATTGTGCGTACTCAATGGCTTTTTGGATTATCTATTTAAATCTTCTTGGGTGTGAAAAAGCAATTTGATTTGTAATTTTTGGGTATTTTTGTAGTAAATAATTTGGTTTTATATTTTGGTTAACATTTGAAAAACAAGCAAAAGATAGTTCACAATTTGTTGCCAATTAAAATTTAATGTCATGTAGGGGGATAAAACCTACACCTATGCCATTCTGTCAAAAATAAGATTTTTTAATCATGCATTGTGAATTATTTTATATCTTTGTGCTGTGTAAATATTAAAAGTCAAGGGTATGACTTACGAATATGATTATCTTGTTATAGGTTCTGGCATTGCCGGAATGAGTTTCGCGCTCAAAGTTGCTCACACAGGGCGTGTTGCATTGGTGTGTAAAACCAAGCTCCCCGACTCTAACACCTACTTGGCTCAAGGGGGTGTGGCATCGGTTACTAATCTCAAAGTTGACAATTTCGACAAACATATCGAGGACACTATGATTGCCGGCGACTGGTTGAGCGACCCCGAAGCCGTGAAAAAAGTTGTCACCGAAGCTCCAACCGAAATTAATGCTCTCATAAATTGGGGTGTGAATTTCGATAAAAATGAAGATGGCGAATTTGACCTTCACAAAGAGGGTGGACATAGCGAATTTCGCATTCTTCACCACCAAGATAACACTGGTGCCGAAATACAAGAAAGTCTCATCGAAGCTGTAAAGAACAATCCCAATATTGACATCTTTGAAGGACATTTTGCTATTGAGATAATCACTCAACATCACCTTGGCAAGATTGTTACTCGTCGCACAAGCGATATTACTTGCTATGGCGCATATATTCTCAACCCCGAAAACGGGAAAGTCGACACATTCCTCTCTAAAGTTACCGTAATGGCTACTGGTGGAGTGGGAGCTGTATACAAAACCACCACCAACCCTCTCGTAGCAACAGGCGATGGCATTGCAATGGTGTATCGCGCCAAAGGCACAGTGCAAGATATGGAATTTGTGCAATTCCACCCCACAGCACTTTATCACCCTGGAGACCGCCCATCATTCCTCATCACCGAGGCAATGCGTGGATATGGAGCAGTGTTGCGCAATGTGCGTGGTCATGAATTTATGCATCGCTATGACCCACGTCTATCTCTCGCTCCTCGCGACATCGTGGCACGTGCTATCGATAGCGAAATGAAGCGTCATGGCGACGACTTTGTGTATCTCGATGTTACACACAAAGATCCCGAAGAAACTAAAAAACATTTCCCCAACATATATCGCAAATGTCTCTCTCTAGGCATTGATATTACCAAAGATTATATCCCTGTTGCACCTGCAGCTCACTACCTTTGTGGCGGTATCAAAGTTGATACTAATGCCGAATCGTCAATCAAGCGACTCTATGCAGTGGGTGAATGTTCATGCACTGGATTGCATGGTGGTAACCGTTTGGCATCTAACTCGCTTATCGAGGCTGTTGTATATGCTCAAGCTGCTGCTACACACGCAATGGAGATGCTCAAGCACTACTCATTTCGCACCGATGTGCCTTCATGGAACGACGAGGGAACACAACTTCCCGAAGAAATGGTTTTGATTACTCAAAGCATCAAAGAGGTAAACCAAATTATGAGCACCTATGTGGGCATTGTGCGTTCTGACTTGCGTCTTGACCGTGCATGGAACCGTCTTGATATTCTTTACGAAGAAACCGAACGACTCTTCAAACGCTCTACTGCTTCGCGTGAGATATGCGAACTTCGCAACATCATCAATGTGGGCTATCTCATTATGCGTCAAGCTAAAGAACGCAAGGAATCGCGTGGACTCCATTACACCATTGACTATCCTCCCACTCAAAACGATAAATGTCAGCTATCAAGCGACTCTTAACTATTTTAATAGTCATCTTTTTAGGTTTCATTCCTGTATTTGCTCAAGATGACGACGCCCCTGATGACACAAGCAAATTAGGGACTGGAAAGTTGCGAGCATATGTGGGAGAGTATCACATTGTTGATGAGGAGACTGGCGACTCAGTGCTGATGGTGATTATTCGCGATGTGCGATGCTTTCCACCATTGAAATTCAAAAACAAAAAAGAGGAACAATTTTATTGGCGTACGGTGAGAGATGTGCGAAAGGCTCTCCCTTACGCCCATCTCATTTGTGAAACTCTGCTTGAAACTTACGAATATATCGAAACTTTCCCCACTCAAGAGGATCGCGAAGCCTATCTCAAAGAGATGGAAGGCGCTCTTTTTAAGCAATATAAGCCTGAATTAAAACGATTTACGCGTTCGCAAGCCAAAGTGCTTGTCAAGCTCATTCGTCGCCAAACAAATCAATCTTCTTACGACATTGTTAAAGCTTTTCTTGGAGGATTTCGTGCTGGATTTTGGCAAATGTTTGGAAAACTTTTTGGGGTGAGTCTTAAAGGGAAATACAATCCTTCAAAAGACCGAGAAGATGCCATAATCGAACGCATTGCTTGTCTTATCGAAGACGGTCGATTGTAATATTCCACTTTTCATAGCATTTTTTTGTTAAATCTTCGTTAAAAGAATTTAACATCACCTTGTTTTGTCGTTAAAATTAGTACCTTTACGAGTTATTTACTTGAAAATAATACTAATTACTAACAAAAAACAATATTTACCTATGAAAAAGTTTTTCATTTCGGCACTAATGTTGTGCGCAGGAGTTCTCTCTTACGCTCAATTGGTGGAAATCAACTCAGTAGAAAAAGTTGCTCTTCCCGAAGGCGTAACAGTTGACAAAGCAACATTAAGCCCAGACGGTTCATTTGTAGTGTTCTCACAAAACACTGTTGCAGGACTTCACAAA
>JAFYSL010000069.1 GCA_017559355.1 Muribaculaceae bacterium | reverse complement strand
TGCGACCTCCTACAAATTGACGATTGCAATCTTTGCATTTATACATTTGTTTTTGGCTTCTCGTGCCGTTTTTAACGACCTTATTTGAGCCACAAAAAAAGCATTTTTTTTTACCATATCAATAATATTCTTCACAAAGATATGTATTTCAGTGTATTACAAAGGTTTTATCCTACTTTTTGTCCACCTTGCCTGCGATTGAGACACCTATTTATACCCATTTTGATTTTTATCGGACACCAATAAATAAAAATAGCGTTTCCGTGGAGGAAACGCTATTTACGCATGTTTTTATAGATTTTATAGAGTAGAGAGATTATTTTACTTCTTCAAAATCCACATCGGTAACAGTGTCACCACCATTGTTAGGGTTTGCACCTGGTTGACCACCTGCGAAAGGATTAGCGCCTGCACCAGGGTTGGCTCCTGCTTGTTGTTGTGCGTTGATGATGTCTTGTTGGATTTGACCAAACACTGTTTCGATTTCTTTGATAGCTGCATCGATAGCAGGAATATCTTGTGCTTTGTGAGCGTCTTTGAGTTTGCCAAGAGCAGCTTCGATAGGAGCTTTCTTGTCAGCAGGAATCTTGTCGCCAAGTTCGCTCATTTGCTTTTCAGTTTGGAAGATGATAGCGTCAGCTTGGTTGAGTTTGTCAACGCGTTCTTTTTCTTTTGCGTCGGCAGCTGCGTTAGCTTCAGCTTCTTCTTTCATACGTTTGATTTCAGCGTCGCTCAAACCACTTGAAGCTTCAATGCGAATGCTTTGTTGTTTGCCAGTAGCTTTATCTTTTGCTGATACGTTGAGGATACCGTTAGCATCGATTTCGAAAGTAACTTCGATTTGAGGAATACCACGTGGAGCAGGAGCAATGCCATCGAGGTGGAAGCGACCGAGAGTTTTGTCGTCTTTAGCCATTGGGCGTTCGCCTTGGAGAACGTGGATTTCTACTGATGGTTGGTTGTCGGCAGCAGTAGAGAATGTTTCGCTCTTACGAGTAGGAATTGTAGTGTTAGCTTCGATAAGTTTAGTCATCACACCACCGAGAGTTTCGATACCTACTGACAATGGAACAACGTCGAGAAGAAGCACGTCTTTAACTTCGCCTGAAAGTACACCACCTTGGATTGCAGCACCTACAGCTACTACTTCATCAGGGTTAACGCCTTTAGAAGGAGCTTTGCCGAAGAAACGTTCAACGATTTGTTGGATTGCAGGGATACGAGTAGAACCACCTACGAGAATTACTTCGTCAATATCGCTTGCAGAAAGACCTGCATCACGAAGAGCTTGCTCACATGGTCTGATAGTCGCTTGAATGAGGCTATCAGCGAGTTGCTCAAATTTAGCACGAGTAAGAGTTTTTACCAAGTGTTTGGGAATACCGTTCACTGGCATGATGTAAGGAAGATTGATCTCGGTAGAAGTTGTGCTTGAAAGTTCAATTTTAGCTTTTTCAGCAGCTTCTTTAAGGCGTTGAAGAGCCATAGGGTCTTGACGGAGGTCAATGCCTTCTTCGTTGAGGAATTCTTGAGCCAACCAGTCGATGATTACGTGGTCGAAGTCGTCACCACCAAGGTGTGTGTCGCCATTAGTAGATTTTAATTCAAATACACCATCGCCAAGTTCGAGGATAGAGATATCGAATGTACCACCACCGAGGTCGAATACCGCGATTTTTTGATCTTTGTCGATTTTGTCAAGACCGTATGCGAGAGCAGCTGCAGTAGGTTCGTTTACGATACGTTTTACTGTAAGACCAGCGATTTCACCAGCTTCTTTTGTTGCTTGACGTTGAGCGTCGTTAAAGTAAGCAGGAACAGTGATCACAGCTTCAGTTACAGTTTGTCCAAGGTAATCTTCAGCTGTTTTTTTCATTTTTTGAAGAGTCATTGCTGAGATTTCTTGAGCAGTGTATTCACGACCGTCGATGTCAACGCGTGGAGTATTGTTATCGCCACGTACCACTTTGTAAGGAATGCGGTCGATTTCTTTTGCTACATTGTCGTAAGTTTCAACCATGAAACGCTTGATAGAGTAAATTGTGCGTTTAGGGTTAGTAATTGCTTGGCGTTTTGCAGGATCACCTACTTTACGTTCGCCACCGTCAACAAATGCTACTACTGAAGGAGTAGTGTTGCGACCTTCGCTGTTATGGATAACAACTGGATCGTTACCTTCGAGAACAGCTACACATGAGTTGGTAGTACCTAAGTCAATACCGATAATTTTTCCCATAGTTTTGAGTTTTTTATTGTTTTTGTTATTAATTTTCAGTTTTGTGTGAGATGAAGTTATAAATGCTTCATCTTCGCTTCCCAAATAAAACAAATCTTGTGCCAAAAAGGTTTATTATAGTGTAATGTATTGAATAATAATATTTTTGTAAAATGTGAAAATGTGACAAATGTGCTGACACATTAACTGACAATATGACAAAATAGGGGATTTTAATGGTGTCGAAGATTGGATATTTCAAGAGTTTGACTAATTTTGTATTATAAACTATAAAGGTATTATGAAAAAGAAAAGATTGGTATTAGTTGTAGTGTTAATGTCTATTGTATTAATGTCAAATGCAATGACAATTAAACGAGTGTTGCAAGGAGATGAACTTAATCGTTTGGTGGTTAAAGAACAAGCAATGTATATTATAGAGGGGGATTGTAGCTTATCTGGAAATGTTACACTCGCAGCAGGCTCGATATTGAAATTTGAAGGTGGCAAAATTGCTGGCACTGGTAATATTGTGGGTGTGCAGTTGATGATTGATGCCCCAAAATATCAAATTTTTGGAGAGAATATAAGTGTGTCGGGTATTGCCAATGGCGAGGTGTCGGCTCATTGGTGGGGTGCAAAGGGAGATGGTGTGAATTATGATTGTAGTGCGATAAATCGAGCGTTGCGCGATGCGAGTACCTCGTGGGTGGTGCTCGAAAATTTGAAGTATTTGACCAAAACAGCAATAGTCCTTAATCAATTAGGTCAAAAATTACGTTGTGCTGGTTCTATTTTATATCAAGGAGCTAATGCTGCGATTGATCTAAAAGTATCTTATGTGGATTTAAAAATAAATAAATTGCAAGGAACGAATAAAAAAGGATCGGGGGTATTGTTCTCGGGTAGTGTATACAATAGTAATATTGATGTAAATATAGTTGATGGATTTAGATATGGGCTGAATTTTACTCCGATAAATTCAGGCGTACAATATTGTAAAATATCGTGGCAGTCAATAAATTGTAATACTGGGATATATATTGATTTATGGGATTCTAACAATAGTAAAGCCGTGTGGGTGAACGAAAATCAATTTAATGGTGGACGTTTGCATTGTAATTATGGTATTGTAGTGGCAGAGAAGCGAACTGGATTGAAATCGTATGATGCAGATGTGATAAATGGCAATGTGTTTAATAGTATCGGTTTCGAAGGATGGGATAATGTAAAAATTAAACCGATAACACTGCGTCATGCGTGGTTTAATGAGTTTCACGATTTGCGCATGAGTGAGGGGTTAGTTGTAGATAAAAATATTCCATTGATTGAGTTGGAGAATTGTGGATATAATACAATAGGTATAAAAAGCGCAGTTCCATATTCGAGAATAAAAGCAACGAATTGCAATAATATTGAATTGCAGGGTGCTTTTTCCGATTCAGGTGCGGGTATTCATAAAGGGTATGATAGAATGTATATCGTTTGTTCTGATTCTAAATATACTACACCAATAAATACAAAAGAAAAAGGTGCATCGGTAAAAACATTTAAGTTATTGTCATCTCGAATACAATCGCGAAATATCTTAAACAAAATATATTTGGGTAGAACGCAAAATGTTGTTGCGTCTAAACAGACGAAAACTCTCAATTTTAATGAGTTATTTACTACTCCTTATGATGATAAGGGTGTAATTATACTATCAGATGTGGTTGAAATTAGCGTATATGATAGCTCAACATTAACGATTGATGTGACGAATTCCATAGCCAATTCTTGCCCCGAAGTAGAAATGCGTTGTAATATAGGGGGAGGAAGTAAAGTGAGGTTTGTAAATGGTAAAACTGAAATTTCAACTATTGCCATATCGGGTAATTATCGCATAACATTTGATGAAGCACGCAATCTTAAAATTGTAAAGATGGCTGAGTAAAATAATCGGATAAAACGAAACTAGAAGATGTCGCCAAAGCGACATCTTCTAGTTTTATTATATTGCGTGTTGTGTAGATATTTTTTTAGTTTTTTTGCGTTGTTGGAGAATGTTACTAAACATGTGAAATAATTAGAAGTTTTTCAAATAAATTTGTTATATTTGCAACGTAAAGAAGCGGGAAAGGGTGCGTTGTATCTTTTTCTCGCCATAAATTACGTAATAACTAACAATTAATTAACCTCATAAATCAATTTATTATGAATATTTCTCATATTGAACACGTGGGTATTGCTGTTCCAAGTTTGGACGAAGCTATCCCTTTCTACGAAAAAGTTCTTGGTCTTAAATGTTTCGCTATCGAAGAGGTGGCCGACCAAAAAGTGCGTACTGCATTCTTCCAAGTAGGTCAAACAAAAATCGAACTTCTTGAAGGTACAAGCGAAGACAGTGCAATCTCCAAGTTTATTGAAAAAAATGGTGGTCGTGGTGGTATCCAACACCTCGCTTTTGCTATGGCTGATGGCGTTGCTAATGCTCTTGCTGAAGCTGAAGAAAAAGGTTGTGCGCTTATCGACAAAGCTCCTCGCAAAGGTGCTGAAGGTCTTAACATTGCATTCCTTCACCCAAAATCAACTTGTGGTGCGCTTCTTGAACTTTGTGAAGATCCTAACAAATAAAAAATACTAATAAATATAAGTAAAGTAATGAGTAATCAACTTGCTAAAGTACAAGAACTTATTGCATTGCGCAATGAGGCTCGTTTGGGTGGTGGTGAAAAGGCTATCCAAAAACAACACGAAAGAGGCAAATATACAGCTCGCGAACGTATCGCACAATTGCTCGATGAAGGCTCTTTCGAAGAACTTGACATGTTTGTAAAACACCGTTGTACTAACTTCGGTCAAGAAAAGAAAAGCTATCTTGGTGATGGCGTTGTGACTGGTTATGGTACAATTGACGGTCGTTTGGTATATGTATTTGCACAAGATTTCACTGTATTTGGTGGTTCATTGTCAGAAACTATGGCATTGAAAATCTGTAAAGTGATGGATATGGCAATGAAGATGGGCGCTCCTGTTATTGGTCTTAATGACTCGGGTGGTGCTCGTATTCAAGAAGGTATCAATGCGCTTGCAGGTTATGCTGAAATTTTCCAACGCAACATTATGGCGTCGGGTGTAATTCCTCAAATTTCAGGTATCCTTGGTCCTTGTGCTGGTGGTGCAGTATATTCTCCTGCATTGACCGACTTTACTATCATGACAAAAGGTATCTCTTACATGTTCCTCACTGGTCCTAAAGTGGTAAAAACTGTTACTGGTGAAGATGTAACTCAAGATGCTCTTGGTGGTGCTGAAGTTCACTCTTCAAAGAGTGGTGTGGCTCACTTTGCTGCTGAAGATGGCGAAGAAGCATTGAAGATTATTCGCAAACTTTTCAGCTACATTCCACAAAACAACCTCGAAGAAGCTCCATTGCAACCATGTGAAGACCCAATCGATCGTCTCGAAGATTCGTTGAATGAAATCATTCCTGATTCAGCCAACAAACCTTACGATATGTATGAAGTTATTGGTGCTATCATCGACAATGGCGAATTCCTTGAAGTACAACGCGACTATGCTAAAAACCTTATCGTAGGTTTCGCTCGCTTCAACGGTCAAGCTGTAGGTATCGTAGCTAACCAACCAAAATTCTTGGCAGGTGTGCTTGATAGTAATGCTTCTCGTAAAGGTGCACGCTTCGTACGTTTCTGCGACGCATTCAATATTCCTTTGGTTACTCTTGTTGACGTGCCAGGCTTCCTCCCAGGTACAGGTCAAGAATACAATGGCGTAATTCTCCATGGTGCAAAACTCCTTTATGCATTTGGTGAAGCTACAGTGCCCAAAGTAACAGTAACATTGCGTAAGAGCTACGGTGGTAGTCACATCGTAATGAGCTGTAAACAACTCCGTGGTGACATGAACTATGCATGGCCTACAGCTGAAATCGCAGTTATGGGTGGTGCTGGTGCTGTTGAAGTACTTTATGCTCGTGAAGCTAAAGAATCAGACAATCCTGCGCAAGTTCTTGCAGAAAAAGAACAAGAATACAACAAATTGTTCTGTAACCCATACAATGCAGCTAAATATGGCTACATTGATGATGTTATTGAGCCACGCAACACTCGTTTCCGTGTGATTCGTGCATTGCAACAACTTGCTACTAAGAAAGTAACTAACCCTGCTAAAAAGCATGGTAATATACCTCTATAATCGACGACATTATAAAGATTTATGAAAAAGAAATTATTTTTAATGCTCGTTGCCCTTATGGCAATCTCAACAGCGGCTTATGCTCAAGGTCGCAAGGGATTGTGCATAAATGAGGTGATGGTGCAAAATGATTCAAGCGTGGTCGACGACTATGGTTTGCACCATGGTTGGATTGAGTTGTATAACTCTACACACGCTCCAATGGAAATCTCAAGTGTATATCTCACCAACGATAGCACAAAGCCTGCGCTTTATCCTGTTCCCCTTGGTGATGTAAACACTGAAATTCCAGCATTGCAACATGTGTTATTCTGGGCTGATGGAGAACCTAATAAAGGTACATTCCACATCAGTTTCAAGATTAAACCAGGTGAAACAATCTACGTTTTCGATGCTGACCAACAAACTATTCTTGACCAAGTAACTATTCCTGCTGATCTTGCTCCAAACACAACATTTGCACGCAAGGTTGATGGAAAAGGTGGCATGAGTCAAGACGCTTGGGAAGTGCGTGATGGTGGCGAAAAATATATTACTCCAAGCAGTAATAATATCATTGTCGACACTAATACAAAGGTAGAAAGTTTCCGCACTCTTGATGGTAATGGATTTATTCTTACAATAATGGCTATGGCGATTGTGTTTAGCGCATTATTGGTATTATGCTTATGTTTCTATGCAATCAGCAAAGTTGGTTCAATCGTCTCATTGTTCAACAAAATGCGTTCACGTGGTGTTGAACCAAAAACTATTGCAGATGCAGAATCTCTCGATCATGACTCGGGTGAAGAAATTGCAGCTATCGTGATGGCTCTTCACGAGCACCTAAATGCTCACGACCAAGAGAATACAATTCTTACTATTAATAAGGTGAAGAAAGCTTATTCACCTTGGAGCTCAAAAATTTATGGATTGCGCGAAATTCCTCGTCGTTAATCGTTTATTGCTAACCAATTAATTAATTTTACCAAAATGAAAGAATATAAATATAAAATCAATGGTAACACCTATAAGGTAGCCGTAGGCGATATCGACAATGGTATTGCTCAAGTTGAAGTAAACGGTACTCCTTATAAGGTAGAACTTGAAAAGAAAGAAACTGTAAAAGTAGCTTCTGCTCCACGTCCTTCAGCAGCTCCACGCACTCAAGGTGGCGAAAAAGTTATCGCAAAACCTGCAGCATCAGCAGCTGGTGGACACCAAGTAAAAGCTCCACTTCCTGGTGTTGTTGTATCAATTTCAGTTAAAGTGGGTGATACAGTAAAAGCATCTGATACAGTTGTTGTATTGGAAGCTATGAAGATGGAAAATGCTATCCACGCAGGTCGTGATGGCAAAGTTACATCAGTTAGTGTAAATCCTGGGGATTCAGTGCTTGAAGGTACTGCTCTTATTACTCTCGAATAAATTAGCTTAATATGGGACAATCTTTAAGTGAATTTATGGCAGGGAACTTGCAGACCTTCTGGGAAATGACAGGTTTCTACAATGCTACATGGGAGCATTTCGTGATGCTTGGTGTAGGTATGTTCTTCCTCTATCTTGCCATAAAGAAAAATTTTGAACCAATGTTGCTCGTGCCAATTGGTTTTGGTATCCTCATTGGTAATATTCCTTTCTCTGCCGGAATGGAAGTCGGCATTTATGAAGAAGGAACTGTGTTGAACATTCTTTATAATGGTGTAAGTGCTGGTTGGTATCCACCTCTCGTATTCTTGGGAATTGGTGCAATGACCGACTTTACTGCATTGATCGCAAATCCTAAGTTGATGCTTGTGGGTGCTGCTGCTCAATTCGGTATCTTTGGTGCTTATATGGTTGCGTTGGCATTGGGATTTGCTCCCGACCAAGCAGGTGCTATCGCTATTATCGGTGGTGCTGACGGTCCTACAGCAATCTTCGTGTCATCTAAACTTGCTCCTAACTTGATGGGTGCAATCGCGGTATCGGCTTACTCATATATGGCTCTTGTGCCAGTGATTCAGCCACCTTTGATGCGCTTGTTCACAACAAAGAAAGAGCGTCTTATCAAGATGAAACCAGCTCGCGCCGTGTCACAAAACGAAAAAATCATCTTCCCAATCGTAGGTTTGTTGTTGACTTGTTTCGTTGTGCCTACTGCGCTCCCATTGTTAGGTATGTTGTTCTTTGGTAATTTGTTGCGTGAATGTGGTGTGACAACTCGTCTTGCAAAAACTGCAAGTAACGCGTTGACCGATATCGTAACAATTCTCCTTGGTATGACTGTAGGTGCTTCAACTCAAGCATCTGAATTCTTGACAATTGAAACTATTGGTATCTTCTTCCTTGGTTTCATGGCATTTATCATCGCATCATCATCGGGCGTATTGTTTGTTAAATTGTTCAACCTTGTGTTGCCAAAAGACAAAAAACTCAATCCGCTTATTGGTAATGCAGGTGTATCGGCGGTGCCAATGTCGGCTCGTATCTCTAACAATCTTGGTCTTGAGTATGATCCATCAAACTACTTGTTGATGCATGCTATGGGTCCAAACGTAGCTGGTGTAATCGGTTCGGCAACTGCGGCAGGTGTGCTTCTAGCATTCCTTGGATAAACGGTAGAATTGTAAAATTCTATATATTAAATGTGGGTATGGAAACATATCCACATTTTTATGTTGTATAGCACATGAAAATCTGAGTTATATTGCTGAAAATTTAGTAATTTTGCACTCCGAAAATGGAGTGCGAAAATTGATGAATTTAACCCGAAATTTGATGCTCAATTAACTCAAGTTGGGGCATGTCGCAAAATCCACTATTACCATAATATATTCAATTTTATTTAACAATGATTACTCTCATTATAGCAATCTTTGTGCTTGGATATGCATGCATTGCATTGGAGCATAAAATCAAGGTAGATAAAGCCGCATCATCACTTGTGATGTTTGGCCTTATTTGGATGGTATATTCAATTTTTTCAGGAGGTGCTCATGTGGGTGCTGAATTGATGGAACACCTGGGAAGTACATGTGAGACATTGGTATTCCTTATTGGAGCAATGACGGTAGTTGAGATAATTGACACTCATGGTGGATTTTTTATTATATTAAAAAAGATTACCACTCGCAAGAAACTTAAATTATTGTGGTTGCTTGCTTGGATTGCTTTTTTTATGTCGGCTGTGCTCGACAATATGACAACAACCATTGTTATGGTTATGGTGCTCCGTCGCATGATTGAGAAACCAATGGATCGTTGGATATTTGCAGGGGTTATCATCATAGCCGCTAATGCTGGAGGTGCGTGGTCGCCAATTGGCGACGTTACCACTATTATGCTATGGATGCGTGGCAATGTAACTACAGTGCCATTGATTACGTATTTGATTGTGCCTTGTGTGGTGTCTTTACTTGTGCCATTGATGTTTGCGACAATGATGGTGAAAAAGTATAAGGGTGAAATATTCACACAGCAAGAACTTACATATACTTTGCCCGAAGGAGTAGGTCGTCAATTTAGTCGTAGTGTGTTCTACTTGGGGGTATTTGGGCTATTGATGGTTCCTGTTTTTAAGGCTGTTACAGGATTGCCTCCATATGTGGGAGTGATGATTGTATTGGGTTTGTTGTGGATTTATACTGAAATCGTTTATGGCCAAAAAAGAGATATTGAAGAATCGGCAAAAAACCGTGTGTCAAAAGTTATTGAACATATCGATATGCCCACTATTCTCTTCTTCTTGGGTATTTTGATGTCGGTAGCAGGATTGCAAAGTGCGGGTATTTTAGGCTCGGTTGCTACATTCCTTGATGAAAGTGTGCATGAGGTGTTTACTATTGCAGGGTCTATCGGGGTATTATCGTCAATTGTTGATAATGTACCATTGGTAGCTGGGTGTATGGGTATGTATCCTATTGCTACTCCCGACATGATTGCTGCGAGTGTCGACCCTATGTATCTTCAAGCTTTTACACAAGATGGTTTGTTCTGGCTATTGCTTACATATTGTGCCGGAGTGGGTGGTAGTATCTTAATCATTGGCTCGGCTGCAGGTGTGATAGCAATGGGATTGGAAAAAATTAATTTTACATGGTATCTTAAAACAATCTCATTATTAGCATTTGCTGGTTATGTATCGGGCATTGCAGTTATTTATGCTGAATGCTTATTATTTGGACTGTGATATAACAAAAATATTGTTATTGGAATAAAAAATACCAATTCACCTAAACAAAATACCTCGTATCATTGTTCGTATATTAAAACCATGGTGAAATAGCGATAGTAAATCGTGTTTTGCCTCAAATACATGCCTATGATAACAAAAAAAATGATTAAAGAGGTATATAAGAAATACCACAAAAAACCTAAGTCGATTGATTGTTTAAATGTGAGTTTGCTTTTTGGTGACGAAATGCAAGCACATGACATTGAGATTATTGATGATAATATTGTTATTAATAGTCTTGAACCCTCGTCGCTATTTCATAAAATAGCATTGTCGCGAGTACATGGTATTGAAGAATTTGATAAATCGGTGGCAATAGTTCTACATTCTTCAATGATTTTTCTTAAAAAAAATGCCAAAGATGTGGCTGTACACATCAAACCTCAGTCTATTAGCATTTGGGATAGAATAAAAATGCTAATAGATAGATGATTTTAGGTGATTAAAAGCGCAATTAATATGCGTTAATTCAATGAAATGTTGTAACTTTACACCAAATTTCATTTGATAATTATTATTTAATACACCAATATGTTTAGAACTAAAACCTGCGGAGAACTCCGCATAAGTGATGCCGGACAAGTGGTAACGCTTGCTGGTTGGGTGCAACGTGCGCGCAAAATGGGTGGTATGACATTCGTAGACATGCGCGACCGTTATGGCGTGACTCAAGTAGTGTTTAATAACGAATCAAATGCTGCTCTTTGTGAAGCTGCTAACCATTTAGGACGCGAATTTGTGATTCAAGTTACTGGTGAAGTGGCTGAACGTTCAAGCAAAAATGCAAATCTCCCAACAGGGGATATTGAAATAATTGCAACCGACTTGAAGATTCTTAATAAGTCAGATGTGCCTCCATTTACAATTGAAGATGATACTGATGGTGGTGATGACTTAAGAATGAAGTATCGTTATCTTGACCTTCGTCGTCCTGCTGTGCGTCGTAATCTCGAATTGCGCCACAAAATGGCATTTGAAATTCGTCGTTACCTCGATGAAAAAGGCTTTATCGAAGTGGAAACTCCAGTTTTGATTAAGTCTACGCCAGAGGGAGCTCGCGACTTTGTTGTTCCTTCACGTATGAATCCAGGTGAATTCTATGCATTGCCACAATCTCCTCAAACATTCAAGCAACTTTTGATGGTCAGCGGTTTTGATCGTTACTTCCAAATCGTAAAATGTTTTCGCGATGAGGACCTTCGTGCCGACCGTCAACCTGAGTTTACTCAAATTGACTGTGAAATGTCGTTTGTAGAGCAAGAAGATGTTCTTCAAATGTTTGAAGGATTGGTAAAACATATCTTCAAATATGTGAAAGATATCGATTTCGCTGACCCATTCCCACGCATGACATGGGCCGATGCAATGAAATATTATGGTTGCGACAAGCCCGATACTCGCTTCGAAATGAAGTTTGTCGAAATCAAAGACCTTACAGTAGGTAAAGGTTTTGCCGTACTTGATGATGCAGAATATGTAGGTGCTATTTGCGCTCCTGGTTGTGCATCATACACTCGTAAACAACTAGATCAATTGACCGACTTTGTTAAGCGTCCACAAATTGGTGCTAAAGGCTTGATGTGGGTGAAAGTTGAAGAAGATGGATCAATCAAGAGCTCTGTATCAAAATTTTATACCGAAGAAGAGTTGCGTACATGGGCTGAGCGTTGTAACGCTAACCCTGGCGATTTGATTTTGATTCTTGCAGGTCCTACAATGAAAACTCGCAAGCAACTTTGTGAATTGCGCCTTGAAATGGGTAACCAACTCGGATTGCGTGATCCTCAAAAATTCTCTTGTCTTTGGGTTGTTGACTTCCCATTGTTTGAGTGGGACGAAGAAACACAACGCTTCTATGCTATGCACCACCCATTTACATCGCCTAATCCTGAGGACTTCCATAAACTCGATACAGCAACAGGTGAAGTGCGTGCAACAGCATATGATATGATTGTTAATGGTAACGAACTTGGTGGTGGTAGTATTCGTATCCACGATGCTGAGTTGCAAGATAAAATGTTTAAGTTACTCGGTCTTACCGATGAAGATGCTCAATATAAATTTGGCTTCTTGATGAATGCATTCAAATATGGTGCACCTCCTCATGGTGGTTTGGCATTCGGTTTCGACCGTTTCGTTTCAATTCTTGCTGGTCTTGACTCAATTCGTGACGTTATTGCATTCCCTAAAAATAATTCAGGTCGCGATATGATGATTGATGCTCCATCAACTATCGATGAAGCACAACTTCAAGAATTGTCAATTGATGTAGTGTTGCCTCAAGAAGAAAAATAATCGATAATGATAACAATATCTCAAGTAATATCTACAATAGAAGTTTTTGCTCCCCTTGCATTGCAAGAAGACTATGATAATAGTGGCTTGCAAGTAGGGGATAAGTCGGTGGAATGTACTGGTGCGCTTTTATGTGTAGATGTTACTCCAGTTATTGTTGACGAAGCAATTAATAAAGGTTGCAATCTTATAATTTCGCATCATCCATTAATTTTTAAGGGATTAAAACGCTTGACAGGTCGCACTCTTGTTGAGCAAACAGTTCTAAAAGCGATTAAAGAAGGAGTTGCAATCTATTCGTGTCATACTGCTATAGATAACGCTCTTAATGGCGTGTCATGGGCGATGGCAAATCGATTGAATATTCAAGAGATTAAAACTCTAGATCCTCAACGAGGCAAATTGCTAAAGTTGTCGGTATATGTGCCATCGGAATATTGCGATGCTGTAAAATCTGCAATTTTTGAAGCAGGAGCAGGGTGTATTGGCGCATACGATTGCTGTAGTTTTGATGTAGATGGTCGAGGGTCGTTTAGAGCAAATAGTGGAGCAAATCCATTTGTTGGAACGTTAGGTGAAGTTCACTCCGAACAAGAAACGCGCATAGAGGTAATTCTTCCACGTTGGAAAATGAATGCTGTTGAGCAAGCATTAGTCTCTGCGCACCCATACGAAGAACCTGCATATGAGTTTGTCGCTATAGAAAATGCGACTGCTAACATAGGTTCGGGAGTAATGGGGCGATTAAGAGAGCCTATCATGTTGTCGGCGCTAATTTCTCAAATAAAGAGTGAATTTGGTTCGCCAATCGTAAGGTGTAATACTTCAAATGTTGATGTAGAGATTTCTACAATCGCAATGTGTGGAGGTTCAGGCTCCTTTCTAATCAAGAATGCTATCGCAGAAAATGTTGATGTGTTCTTGACCTCAGATGTGAAGTATCACGACTTTGTTGACTATAAAAATGATATAATTATCATAGATATTGGTCATTTTGAGAGTGAACAATGCACAAAAACAATTTTTTATCGTATAATTCAAGAAAAATTTCCTAACTTTGCACTTTATTATTCAGAGTTAGAACAAAATCCCATAAATTATTTGTAAGATATGGCTGCAGATAAGAATAAAAGTGAAGCATTATCAGTAGAACAACGTTTGAAATCTCTCTATCAACTTCAAACATTGCTTTCAGAAATCGACCGCATCAAAACTATTCGCGGTGAACTACCTTTAGAAGTAAAAGACCTCGAAGATAGCATTGAAGGTTTGAGAACTCGTATCAGTAATTTCCAAAATGAGATTAAAGAACTTAATCACAAAACAAATGTAGAAAAGGAAAAAATCAACGAGGCTCACGCTAAAATCGAACGATATAAAGAACAACTCAGCACAATTATCAACAATCGCGAGTTTGACCTCCTTTCTAAAGAAATCGAGTTCCAAACTCTTGAAATCCAATTGTGCGAAAAACATATCAATGAGTTCGCTCGTATGATTGACGTTAAAACTAACGAAATCGCTGCAATTCAAGAAAATCTTGTAGATAAAGAACATGTTCTTGAAGAAAAGAAAGTAGAACTTGAAGAAATCGTTTCTGAAATTCGCCAAGAAGAAGAAAATCTTCGTGAAAAAGCTAAATCACTTGAACCAAAGATTGACGCTCGTACATTGGCAGCATTCAAACGCATTCGCAAAAATGCTCGCAATGGTCTTGGTGTTGTTTATATCCAACGTAACGCTTGTGGTGGTTGCTTCAACCGTATCCCACCTCAAAAACAAATGGAAATTAAACTCCATAAGAAAATCATCGTTTGCGAATATTGTGGTCGTATCATGATTGACCCAGAATTGGCAGGAATCAAAGATTAAATCATAATTAATATAAGTTATAAACGAGGTTTACTGTTAAAGTAAGTCTCGTTTAGTATTTTTCACACTTCAAATCGTTTTAATAGTGCGAATTATTTATAAAAAGAGTCACCTATATCGTTAAAAATTACTAACTTCGCATTTCATAAAAAGCAAAAAAACTATTAATTCGCGAAATAATATAAATTTATGAAGCTATTACAAGCTAAACTCGCAAAATATACAGTACCTCAAGAAGCTAAAGCTGCAGGGGTATATCCTTATTTCCGAGCTATCTCAAGTGAGCAAGATTGCGAAGTAATCATCGATGGCAAAAAAGTATTGATGTTTGGTTCTAACTGTTATACAGGTCTTGTTAACGATCCACGTATTAAAGAAGCTGCTATTGAAGCAACTCGTAAGTATGGTACTGGTTGTGCAGGTTCTCCATTCCTTAATGGTACACTTGATCTTCACAAGAAACTTGAAGCGCGTATTGCTGAATACATTGGCAAAGAAGATGTAATGATTTACTCTACTGGTTTCGGTGTAAATCTTGGTGTGGTTTCAGCCTTGACTGGTCGTGAAGATTATATTCTTTGGGATGAGCAAGACCATGCTTCAATCATTGAAGGTCATCGTTTGGCATTCTCTCAAAAATTGAAATACAAACACAATGATATGGAGTCGCTCGAAAAGCAACTTCAAAAATGTGCTCCCGATAAAGTTAAACTTATCGTTACCGACGGCGTATTCTCTATGGAAGGGGACGTTGCTAATCTTCCTGAAATTGTTCGTCTTGCAAAACAATACGATGCAACAGTGATGGTTGACGAAGCACATAGTATCGGTGTGTTTGGTAAAGGTGGTCGTGGTACTTGTGACCATTTTGGTGTAACAAATGATGTAGACCTCATCATGGGTACATTTAGTAAATCATTTGCTTCACTTGGTGGATTTATCGCTTGCGATAAAGAAATTACCAACTTCCTTCGTCACCACTCTCGTTCATATATCTTTACTGCAAGTATTACTCCAGCATCTACAGCTGCTGCTCTTGCTGCAATTGATATCATGGAAAAAGAACCTGAATTGCAAGAACACCTATGGGATATTACAAACTATGCTCTTGAAGGATTCCGTAATATGGGTTGCGAAATAGGTCACACATCTACGCCTATTATTCCATTGTATATTCGTGATAATATGAAAACATTTGCAATTACTCGCGATCTTCTCAACGAAGGCATCTTCGTGAACCCTGTAGTTTCGCCAGCAGTTGCACCTCAAGATACTTTGATTCGTTTCAGTATGATGGCTACTCACACAAAAGAACAAGTAACCTACGCACTCGAAAAGATTCAAAAGGTATTCCGTGCTTACAACTTGATCCCATAATAAAACAATTTGATTATATAACCCGAAAACTCCGATTCGTCCGACGAGTCGGAGTTTTTTTATTATTGGCGTTCGATAAAATATTGGGGAACTATAACATTGTTGGCACAACATTCCGTATAACTATTTGATTTGTGGATAGTAACCCCCTCCGAATTGCAATTCGCAATTCTGGTATGGTGAGTCTCGCAATCGTGTACCAGCAAGCTGATATACACTGCTCGCTCACTCGTGAGCACTTTGTGGTCCCCCCCCTCTTTTTCTGCGAATGCTCAAGTCACTAATAGAGTAAATCAAGCATTAAAGAATGTGAAAAAAAATAGGGCGGGTAATTAATTATAATTATATTTGTAAATTATATGAAAATCAATAATCTATAAATATTAAAGTTATGAGAAAAATAATTACTTCTATTTTTATGCTTGTTGCTATTATGGCGATAGCAGACACTCCGAAGTATCTCACGCTTTATGGCGGAGGCAAAGTCGAATCCTATTCAATCAGCGACATTGACAAGATTACTTTTGGCAAGCAAACTGCTGAAAATCTTGAAGTGTATCTAAAAAGTAAAACCACAGTTGACAGTTATCCTTATTCCACATTTGAAAAAGGTATTTTCGAGGTAGAGCCATCAGGAGAGCCATCAGGTGTTGAAAGCGTGTTGACCGATAATGACGATTTGATAATTGCCTACAATGCTGGAGTGCAAGAGATTATGGTGACATCATCGCAAGAAATCACCGCTATTGTAGTGTGTAACCTCAATGGAGTAGTGGTTGAAATGATGTCGCCAATGACTACCGAAACAACTATTTCCCTTGCCGACTACGCATCGGGCATGTATGTGGTAAAAGCAGTAACTGCAGTAACTGCAACAGCAGTAAAAATTATTAAATAATAAAACTATATAAAATATACAAATATGAAAAAGAATAAAATAACAATGTTATTAATGATTATGTTTGCGTCATTAGTAATTAATGCCCAAGATTTAGTAGTATATACAAATAATGGAGCTAAAACAATTTTTGAAATTTC
>JAFYSL010000068.1 GCA_017559355.1 Muribaculaceae bacterium | reverse complement strand
CAATTGCAAATTTCTTTTCAGTACCCTCTTTTACATATAAAACACGAGTGATGAGCGATCCACATTGTCCCACTACCGAGCGCCCTAATTCAAAGTGAACCTCTTGACCCTCTTTCAATTGAAGATTTTGCTCAAAAGTTTCAAAATAACTCTTAAAATCAGGAATTGGGTTCGTGTCGGGATTGTCATAGTCGATACCTAATCCCCCGCCCACATTTATACTCTTAAAGGTGATTCCCTTTTTGGCATATTTTGATTGCAGTTCGTTGACCTTCTCGCAGAGTAACTTAAATGGTTCGGTAATAGTGATTTGGCTTCCAATATGGAAATGCAATCCTTGCAACTCCACATTTGTCATCGCCATCGCTTTCTCTATAATTTCATCAAGTTTTTCAAGATTGATGCCAAACTTATTTTCAGCCAATCCTGTAGTGATATAATGATGAGTATGAGCATCTACGTTAGGGTTTACACGTAGCGCCACACGCGCCACCTTCCCCATCTTTTGAGCAATCTCGTTGATAATCTCAAGCTCGGGCAGCGACTCCACATTAAAGCAAGCGATATCGTGCTTGAGGCCCAACTCTATTTCCCAATCGCTCTTACCTACTCCAGCAAAAACAATCTTCGTAGCATCAAAACCAGCATTTAGCGCAGCTTCAACCTCGCCACCACTCACACAGTCCACG
Source organism: Muribaculaceae bacterium (assembly GCA_017559355.1). GTDB lineage: Bacteria > Bacteroidota > Bacteroidia > Bacteroidales > Muribaculaceae > RGIG4079. Next base: position 2,184 of record JAFYSL010000068.1, on the reverse strand, counting down.
CCCAATCCTGCCTTGCGAATCTCCTCAAGAACCACTGCATTAACATTCGCCTTTATAGCGTAATGCACATGGAAATCAGGTCGATTGCTATGCTCCTTTATCACATCGAGTGTCTTGCGAAGCAACTCAATGTCATAAAAGTAAAACGGAGTGCGATGATTTTCAAACTCTGCTATTGGAAAATTTGCCATCTTCGAGCCCTTGTAATACTACTTATTTTTGAAAAGATGATCGCTCAAAGCGTTCAACGCTTTCACTTTGTCCTCTTTTTGAACAAGAACCGAGATGTTGTAGTTGCTACCGCCATACGAAATCATTCTCACAGGCACATCTTTCAACGCCTCCATAACCTTTGCTTCAAAACCACAGTTTTGCCATTCGAGGTCACCTACAACGCAGATGATAACCATGTCATTATCAACGGTAACAGTACCAAACTTCTTCAAGTCATCAACGATGTTTTGAAGATTACGTTCATTATCGATAGTAACCGATACACCCACTTCCGATGTAGCAATCATATCGATTGGAGTTTGGTAGCTTTCAAAGATTTCAAACACCTTGCGCAAGAAACCATAAGCCAACAACATTCTACCGCTCTTAATCTTGATAGCAGTGATATTATCCTTGGCAGCAACAGCCTTGATAGTGCGAGTTGATGAAGCATTATGAATCAATGTTCCCTTTGCATCAGGTTGCATAGTGTTGAGCAAGCGCACAGGGATATTATTCAATTTTGCAGGTAACACACATGTTGGGTGAAGAATCTTTGCACCAAAGTAAGCCAATTCAGCAGCCTCTTCAAAGTGCAATTCGCTCACAGGCTCAGTACCCTCTACAAAGCGAGGGTCATTGTTGTGCATACCATCAATATCAGTCCATATCTCAATCTCTTCAGCATTGATAGCCGAACCGATAAGCGAAGCTGAGTAGTCGCTACCACCACGTTGAAGATTATCTACTTCGCCATAAGCATTGCGACAAATATAACCTTGTGTGATATAAATGTCAGCATCTTTATGCTTTTCGAGCAAAGCAGTCAACTTTTGTTTGATATATTGAGTGTCAGGTTCAGCATTCTTGTCAGTGCGCATATAATCAAGCGCAGGCAACAACTCTGAATTTATACCTTGTTCTTGAAGATAAAGATTCATCAACGCAGTCGACATCAACTCACCTTGCGCCAAAATCTCTTTCTCTTCAAAAAGTGTAAAGATATCCTTTGTAAACGAACGAATATAGTTAAAGCAAGCCTTAACCTCCTTCATCGCTTTATCCTTATACTCTTGAGTAGAGAATAATTCATCAATAGTGCGATTATATTTTTGTTCAAGACCATTTACTGTTTCCTTCGCACCATCGGTATTCTTCTTGTAGAGATAATCCGAAATCTCAACAAGCGTGTTTGTTGTGCCCGACATTGCCGACAACACAATAATATTTTTACCACGTTCGGTCACCAACTTAGCGACATCCTTAATTCGTTGGGCAGATCCTACCGATGTGCCCCCAAATTTCATTACTTTCATCTTGTAAAAATTTATAGGATAATAGCGTTAAACTCTTTACTATATCTGTTCTAAAAAACACCTTGCGAAACACTTTTTCGCAAATTTCCCACAAAGATACATCATTACATTGAAAATTGAAAATCAACACACAAAAAATACACTTTCCTTTTTCCTCTCTCCTCTTTCCTTTCTCCACTTTCTTTGTTCACAATTCAAAAGGTTCTCACCTCTCAATTTAGTAGACCTCGTTGCCTTAGAAGTCCTAGTTGTCCTATAGATTACAATCTAAAACACTTTTATCGTCCTTATCGACCTTATTGTCACTATCGCATCAATTATAGAATATGATACCTCATCATACAATTATCTAAATTCTACATCAAACCACAACTCCTGTTGCTTTGGCAACATCGTGAATTGTGTTGTTTATTATCTAAATTCTACATCAAACCACAACTGAGGATTATCGTTATTCATCTCGTAGAAGTTGTTTATTATCTAAATTCTACATCAAACCACAACATTAGTGGGAGACTCTATCCCTGCTATGGGTTGTTTATTATCTAAATTCTACATCAAACCACAACTCCGAACTGTAAAGGAGCATTTTGCAGTGGGTTGTTTATTATCTAAATTCTACATCAAACCACAACTCCGAACTGTAAAGGAGCAT
>JAFYSL010000001.1 GCA_017559355.1 Muribaculaceae bacterium | reverse complement strand
TCGTAAATGGTCTTTGAGGTGTCCAAAAAAGGATTCTATGGAGTTTGAAGTTTTAGGGATTTTAGAGTACAAAGTATAGTTGAACATATAAGGTATAGCACGCTTGATGTGTGTAAAGCTACGATGCAACATTTTATGCGTGTACCACCATCTGCCGGACTCTTCATCAAGGCTCTTTTCATTTATATACTCGCGATACTTGTTTTCCCAATCAATAAATTCTTTTAGCCACAATTGCGCATCTAAATTAGTTTTTACTGAGCTTAATGCCAGAGCTATATTTCTCAGTTCTCTCGCTGCTTCACTCTTGGGCTTCTTGGTTAGCCACATGCAAATTTCATTTGATATATGAAACGTGCAACGTTGTATAACAGCTTCAGGACAAACCTCTTTCACTGCTCTTATTATATTAGCAGCGCCATCACAAGTAACACTCTCTATCTCTATACCAATATCTTTTATTGCGCGTAAATCCTCTTTTAGCTCGCGTAGTGCTTCGCGATTTGTTAGTCGGTAGAGTATGGTCATTTTGATGTTATGATCACGATACAGCAATAGGCAAACTTTGTTTGCAAAGTAGGTTCCATCAATAATGAGATTTACTTTTTCGCGCTTTTGAATATGCCATGTAGGGCAAGTTGGGAGTATTTTATAGAAGTATCGTTTAAGCGTTCGTTCGCTATATCCACTAGCTTGTGATATTTGAGAAATACTTTGCTTATCACGTACCCAATGTGCAAACCAAACAAACATATTACTCTCGGAAACTTCAGGTCGCCTGTCGGTAAAATAACTGTTGCAATTCTTACAATAATAACGAGAATGACCTCCCCTTTTCCCACGTTTGATTGTATCTAAAAAGCCACAAAGTGGGCATCTTTTTCTGCGTTTTTGAGACATAAAAATAGAGATTAGTAGAAAACGTTTTCTACTAATCTCTAAAATATCGTTGTAATATACAAATATTCAACTAATTATAATATATATCACGCGCCACTTTTGACATCATTACCAAAAAAATCGAGAAGCATGCTTCTCGATTTTTTTATGTCTTTATTCAACTATTTCACCAAGCTATTGGTGCGTCTGTCGGGAATAACCACCTTAGGCTTAAACTCACGCGCCTCTTCGGGAGTCATCGAAGCATAGGCCATTATTATAACTACATCTCCCGGCTGAAATTTACGAGCAGCAGCACCATTCAAACAGATTACACCCGAGTCGCGTTCGCCCTTTATAATATAAGTAACAATGCGCTCGCCATTATTATTGTTCACCACATGTACCATTTCTCCTTCGAGAAGTCCGGCTGCATCCATAAGAGTCTCGTCAATGGTAATGCTGCCCATATAATTAAGGTTAGCCTCGGTAACTGTCACACAGTGCAACTTCGACTTTAACATCTGCAACAACATAATCGACAATTATTTCACCTCCTTATATTTGATATTATCTATAAGTCTTATTTTACCGCAGAAAAGAGCAATGCAACCAACAAGATAATCACTGTCGCCCCACTCTTTTACCTCTTGCAGAGTATCACCATCAACAATTTGGAAATACTCAAGTTGCAATCCTTCAGTTGCGTTTATTGCCTCCTCGACAAAACTCTTTGTCTGGGCAAGAGTGTGAGAAGCTGCATAATCGACGCTTGCAAAAAGCGTGCGCGAAATTGTCAATGCACGTTCACGTTCTTCGGCACTAAGCAACATATTTCGACTGCTGAGAGCAAGGCCGTCTGTCTCGCGAACAATAGGACAACCAATAATTTCAACCTTAATATCAAGTTGCTTCACCATTTCGCGAATAATCGCAAGCTGCTGAAAATCTTTCTCGCCAAAATAAGCCTTGTCTGACGCTACTGCATAAAACAGTTTGCTAACAATCTGCGCAACTCCATTAAAATGTCCGGGACGACAACCACCCTCCATCACAGTATCAAGAGGCGCAAAACTGAATACACGAGTATCAGGTTCGGGGTACATTTCCTCTACCTCGGGAGCAAATACAATGTCCGCACCTATACCCTCAAGAAGTTCACAATCAGCCTTTAAGTCGCGCGGATAATTCTTCAAGTCATTCTTATCATTAAACTGTGTAGGATTGACAAACACGCTCACAACAGTAACATCATTCTCGGCTACCGAACGCTTTACAAGCGAAGCGTGTCCCTGATGCAATGCACCCATTGTAGGGACAAAACCTACACTTTTAGCAGCATCACGCTGAATTGAAAGTTCTTGCTGAAGTTCAGAAATTGTACGAATTACTTTCATCTTGATGATTTATTAAAAAAGAAAGGCACACTACACACTTACGCCGGTAGCCCCTCTTCAAATATGTCATTATTAAAAATCCGTGCAAAGTAACAAACAATTAGGGAGATAACGAAATAAAAGAAACAAAATCTTCACTATTAATCAATATCATTTTCCAAATATTACAAATAATAGACACAAGAAAGGCTATTGTAAAATGTTTAATAAACTAAAAACTACAACTTTATTCCTCACACAAGTTTGCGTATCTTCTGATTTTTCAGTACCTTTGCACAGCCGCAGACTATATTCACATGGCACCAATAAAATGAAAGCAAACAGAATATTATTTATTACACAAGAAATCACACCTTTTGTTCCGGAGTCGGAAATAGCAAATATCGGTAGAACATTGCCACAGGAGACACAAGAAAGTGGCAGAGAGATAAGAATATTTACTCCCAAGTGGGGTTTTATAAACGAAAGACGCAACCAATTGCACGAGGTTATACGTCTCTCGGGTATGAACCTTATTATCGATGACACCGACCATCCGTTAATCATTAAAGTAGCTTCATTGCAAGCTGCAAGAATGCAGGTCTATTTCATCGACAACGACGACTACTTCCAGAATCGTCTCATGACAGTAGATGCCGATGGTAATGAGTATAGCGACAATGACGAGCGTACAATATTCTTTGCACGCGGAGTATTGGAAACAGTAAAAAAACTCCGTTGGTGCCCCGAAGTAATCCACTGCCACGGATGGATTTCAGCATTGGTACCTTTGTACATAAAAAGCGCATACCGCGAAGAGCCCTCGTTCCGCGATTCTAAAGTTGTATTCTCTTTGTACGATACTAACTTCAACAATCCTCTTGACGAGAATTTTACAAAGAAACTACTTTGCAAAGACATGGTAGAATCGTTGGTAGATAGCGTAAATACCCCCATCACCTACGAAGAATTGGCCAAACTTGCAATAAAATACAGCGATGGTGTAATATTAAACTCGCCCAACATTCCCGAGTCATTGATAGCATACGCCAACGAGCTTGGCAAGCCCATCTTGCCCAATCAAGAAGCAGAGAACTATGCAAAAGCTTGCAATGAGTTCTACGATAAGTTCTGACAACCATTTACATGAAACGAATACTTTTCATTTTAGCAACATTAATATCGACTATTGCATTCACCAGTTGCGACGACAACACAGAAATGCTGGGTAGCAGCATTATTCCCTCTGGTGATGCAATAACGATTGACACAATGACATTTTACGCCACGAGTCGCTCAATCTTGGCAAACGACTCAATTTTGGCAAGCACCAACCGCGTCTATTTGGGCAAACACACCGACCCCGAGACAGGAACAGTGTTCTCTTCGGACTTCATTGCACAATTCAACTGCGCAGAGAACTATGGATTCCCCGAAGAGGGAGTGCTGGGCGACAGTGCATACAAAATAGAATTAAAACTATTCTACAATAGCTATTTTGGCGACTCTCTCAACACCATGAAGTGCGAAGTATTCGAGCTTAACAAAACTTTGGAAGAGGGTGTTCCATACTATACAAACATCAACCCCGAAGATTTTTATGACGCACAGAGCGAAGCTATCGCCGAAAAAGCCTATTGTGCAATAGACAATGCAATAGCAGACTCCATAAAATATGGAGACGACTACACCCCTAG
>JAFYSL010000067.1 GCA_017559355.1 Muribaculaceae bacterium | reverse complement strand
TTCATAAATCATTTCAGTAAAATTCTTGATACGATTGCGACTTAGTGTTGCATTTATGTTCCAATCGAACCACTTACAAGGTCGTAGCGTAAATGCAAGTTCAATTCCTGCACGATAACTATCGGGTACATTCACCGACATAGGATTACCTGTGTCGCTCAACTGCCCAGTAACTACCAACTGATTAGTATAATCCATAAAATACAAATTAGCGCCTACATTTATCAATGAGTTGGCAAAATTATATCCCAATTCATAATCCCGCATTTTTTCTGGTTTTGGGAGCATATAAGGGTCTCCATCAGTAAAATTGTCGCGTGTAGGTTCTTTTTGAGCCACTGAAAATGAAGCAAATAGTCGATTATTCGTATTCATTTTCCAGTTAAGTCCAACCTTAGGATTAAAAAAATCATATTTTTCATTAATCGATAGGCGTTGCATAGCTCCAATATTATAATCATATGTATCACTTTCGCCATTTATACGATAGTTAATATGACGATATTGCATATCAGCATAGCCAGTAAGTCCTTTTGTTATTTCAACATTGGCACGAGCATAGATATTACCGTCAGTCTTTTCTCCCTTATTGCGATAATATTCTTGATTAGGGAGTATTTCGCCAACATAATTACGCACCCACAACACATTACCAAAGTGCCAACCTCCATAATAATTCAATGCACCACCAAGCACAGCATCTACTCGTCCTTGCTTGTAAAGCAAGGAAAACACTCCACCTACAAAGTCATTATCCATTGCTTTCTTGCGTATTAAATCACTCTTTTTCACCTTTTCACCATCATATACAAAGGGAGTAAGACCATATTCAGCCAAAGTGCGATTGGTCTTATATTGTTCATAATATCCACTACCTTTGGTATAGTGCAATGCCACATTTAATCGCATCGCGCTATTAAAGACTTGCGACAAGTGCAATTGGAGATTGTTTTGAGTATAATTATCGGTTTGATTGTCATAAAACGCGACATTACCTTCATTGTCGTAATACAATCCACATGGATTAAATGTGCGCCCAAATTCAGCCATTTGCTCCTTTGAGGCATAATCCCACGCATGGTAGGTTTTCTCTTTACCTCCGAAAGCAATTAGTCGCACCGTAGTGGTATTGCCATAATATCCTCCTTGAGCAAAATATGAATTAAGATTTACACTTGCACGATCGATATATCCATCTGTTCCAATATTAGACAATCTCGCATCAAAAGACCAATGTCCACCAAGCAATCCTGTACCTACTCGCATCGTTTCCTTATGTGAGTTATACATTCCATAACTTGCGTTTAGATTGGCATAAGGGGAGCTAGAAGGACTCGCAGTAAGTAAATTGATACTTGCTCCAAAAGCACCTGCGCCATTGGTTGAAGTTCCAGCCCCACGTTGAATTTGAATATCTTTTACAGAAGAAGCCAAATCGGGCATATTTACCCAGTACATATTATGACTCTCAGAGTCGTTCATGGGCACCCCGTTGGCTGTGATGTTAATGCGAGAAGCATCAGTACCTCGCACTCTAAGCGAAGTATAACCAATACCTGCACCCGCATCACTTGTTGAGATCACTGAGGGAGTATTTGAAAGCAAATAAGGCAAATCATGCCCTATATTGCGCTTTGCAAGTTCCTCACCCGACACATTAGTAAACGCAATAGGTGTGTTTTCAGTTGCGCGCGATGCTACAACCGACACCTCTTGCAACTCTACACTCACTAGAGTGTCGCCTTGCACAACATTCTCTGTGCAATAGGCATAACTGGAAGCCAATATATAGGCTCCAGCCGTCAAGAAAGTTTTTTTCATTTTGATTTTAATTAAGTTCTCTACGCCGGCATTATCCGGATCAGATTCTATGGGTATGTTCTCAGCCCGTTATATTAAGGCACCCCCTACTCAACGAATCGAGCGCAAAGGTAATAAAAAACTCTATTACAAAAAAATATTATGATTTTGTTATCTTCTTAAAACATTTGTAATATCAACATAAAAACAATGAGCAGCATCTCACGATACCACTCATTATTTTTGACCTTGTAAGTCAATAACTAACATAAAACAATCTTTTTTCCTTAAATCAATTAACTAAATTATACCAATTTCATCATAGGTTATTTTCACCTTAGATATAAAATTTATGTTTTTATAGAGTTTCTGTTTCTTTTGCGATGCAAAGTTACAACGATTTTTTACGCACACCTATATACTCTAATAAAAATATAAATTAAAATAAGGTGAATATAATAAATATCCACCTATTAATCAAGATAATAATCAAATCTCATTTACTACAAAAATATAAGTATATATCTTAGTTAATTAAGCCGATTTTCATCACTGATTCATCAAAAGTTTCGCGATTTTTAGCTTTACTTTTGAGTTTATTGCGATAGGTATAAATTGTATTGAGCGACAATCCAAGGAATCGAGCTATTTGCTCACTATCGTCAATGCCGAGTCGCAAGAATGCCAAAATACGGAGTTCGGTATTCAATTTATTTTCGGGCAGGTCAAATCTCTTGTCAGGGAGTAGTAATGCATTTACATCATCTACAAATGTGGGATAAATATTGATAAACGCATTATCGAAGATTTTATAAAACATCTGACTTTGCTCTTCAAGCATAGAGCCCGATGCAATTAAATCATATAAATCGGCTGTTTGATTTGCCTTAAGTTTGCGTTTAACCACTCTATGAAACTCCTCTAACTTTTCAATATAGATAGAACTCAATGATAAGAATTTACTAATATAAGTTTCTTTAGTAATATTTGATTGTGCAAGTGATGCTTTTAGAGCATGCATTTTTTTTATCCTTTTTCGCATAAGGACACCATTCAAAACAATCACAACCAAAGCAATACCCAAAGCTGCAACCAAACACATAAGTACAAAAAGTCGTTCTTTATCTCGAGTGCGATATGCTTCAGCAACTAATGGATATACCTCAGCCGTTTCCATTGCTCTAATACGAGAGCCCGATGCAACAGCCTTAACCATTGATAGCACTAAATATTCGTATGCATGATCAACATCGCCTCGTTTGTATAATGCCTCTCCAAGTTTTTGTAGCGCTGTTCCCTCAAGCGTCCCCGAACGCACATCAGACAATGATGCCAATGCCAAATAATATAGCATTTCTTCCTCTTTTCCACTTTGTGAAGCATAGTATTCGGCCAAGTGACTTGCTCCTCGTGCAAATATATGGTCTTCAATCTCAACCTCCATCATAAAGTCTCGAATCTCAGCTACCATCAATGATGGATTCCCTTTTTCATAATACGATTGCGCCTTATATAATTTTGCAACAGAACTTGTTGGGGGCAAATTTGCGACCAATGAATCTGTTGCAAGTTGAATACGTTGCCCATAATATCTACTTGACAACACCTTAGGATAAAATGATGACGCAAAATAAAAAAGAAGATTTCACACTTCAAAGTAGTGCAGTCTATTTTGTGGATATAAATTTTGTGCAATAGAATCATATCCCTCTATAGCCTCTTTTACAATGCCTTTAACAGGCAAAATAGAGTTTCGCGACAATAGAAGTCGCTGATGCATTATACTATCACCAACCTCTTTTGAGGAAATAACACCTCTTTGATAAAATAATAGCGCTGAGTCAATATTACATCGGCGATATTCATCTCCAATCTTTTCATATAGATGTAATACTTCAGCTGTATTGCTTTTAGATAATAGTTGTTTCATTGAATCGGCTCGATTATATCGTGCCTTCACATACTCATCTTTATTCTCTATAGCCTCGCCGAGTAATTGAAGTGCGTCCTCAAATGACTCAGGCAATGAAGTATGAGCATTTACAACGGAGGTAAACGCAATGATAAAGAACGCTATTAATATCGTAAATTTATTCATAATTTCTTGGGGCTACTACTTTACATATTGGTTATGCAATTACGTAGACAAAGTTATGCAATTTTATTGAAAAACACTGCCCGCGATAGAATATTTAATGAATAATACAACTTTTATGCGACTATATAGGTGCAGTTTGTGTTTTGAATGCAAATTGCGATGGGATTTCTCCTGTGGATTGAGACCATTTTAGCTCGCCATTGGGGGAATAGCAATGAATACGCCCCGAAGTAACATAATTGCGAGCATCAGTAATATAAATCTCACCCGTAATAGGGTGCACTGCAATACCATGGGGCATTCTTATATCTGCATCGGTACCATCTTTAATAATTTTATCATCTACTATTCTTAGCGTATTTAGATTAAGAATTGAGTAACTCACAGTTGTTGTATGCATAACATCATTTCGTGCCGACGAATAGATATATGCCGAATCTCCATGAATCCACATGTCGCTAATCGGAACATCGACCTCTGCTATTACTCTATCAATAGTTGGGTCTATCACATATAATGCCGACGGAATAGATGCATTATCACCTCTCGATGACACATAAATCATTCCTTTTTCGTCGCGTTTAACACGATGTAGATTTATTGCGACATCAATATCTTTTATCACTTCAAACAATCGCAAGTCAATCACCGACACTGTACGGTCATAATCGGGGGCTCGATATCCTCCCGAATTGGCTATATATATTTTCCCATTAGATATTGCCATTTCTTCGGGCTGATACCCCACATCTACCCTATCAACAACCTTCATTGACACAGTATCAATCTTAAAAATTGCCCCAAGTGGAGCTTTGGGATCATCTTGAACAGGAGATACATAACTGCTCACATAGACATATCCGCCATGCCCTATTGCATATCTACAATTAGGGATATCAATCTTTGTTATTGATGTTGCGTCATTGACATTCATTACCTCAACCTTGTGAGAGCAATTTATCACAGCATATAATTTTGAACCATATATTTCAACATCATTCCCAACATCGCCGAGTTCTTTTACTACATGAGGATTTCGCTCAGCATAAATGTTTTTATGATATATCCCCGATGTTTCATCAAAATAGTCAAGAGTAGCCTTATTTGAGCCCATATTACCTTCATTGATAAGATAAAAACCCTCTACTCCAGTGATACGAGGATCATCTACCTCGGTTGATGTTGACGGATAGATATAAATATCCTCACGACAACTTGTAAATGCCGTCATCAACAATAGGGATAATATTACAATATGGAGGTATTTCATCATTTATATACAATTTGCTCTATGGCAGCCACTTCGGTTGAACATTCACCAAGAGGGCCATTTGCTTGTAACACTCCTGTGTAAATCTTCACAAAATCAATCGATTGAAGAGACACTTTGTTCCCACTTAGATCTATTGCATTATCAATATCCAAGCATGATGCCTCTACATTATTAGGATGCGAATCGGCATATCCATTATAGCATGATAAGTCAAACTTATTTGTAGCTACATTAAATGCCCCATTATCGGGCAAACGACGACCACTAAATGCGAGTGTTTGCTCTTCGGCAAGCCACATAGGGAAATAATCTTGTTGATGATCAAGTGTGCGATTTAAATAGCCACAATCACCATTTACGGCATTCCATGCAATATATTCGTTGTCGGTAGCCGATGCAGTGGGACGGCGATAAGCTACTTGATAGTTTGCTATACCATTAGTCGTTTGATTTCCACTAAGTTCATACCATGTATCATCGGGAGCTCCATTACCATTTTCATCACACATCACCATCACAATTCCAGGTTCGGGCGAACCGATGCGGACTGCATTTGAGGCATCGTTAGAATATACCGCATTACCCACAACTCTAAAATCGGCCTTCCCTTCCACATTAGACAATGATTGAGGCAATTTAATAGTCACACTACCACCCCATGCTCCAAGCGAAATCAAATCGCCATTACACAATGACTGGGTAGCTTTTTGATTCATCATTTCGCGAGTGTCACACTCTTCATATTCGGGAATAATGTTGACAAACTGCCCCGGTGCAGGAGAATAATCAACAACCTCCACCATCAACCTCTTACTTTCATATCCCCCTTGCGAAGGAGTTGGAGTAGAATCATCATCGCCACATGCTACCATTGTCAGCAATAATGATATCATCACTATATATTTGCCTTTTATCTTCATATCTATTAGAGATTTACTTTCAATGTCAATTTATAATTGCGACCAGGCATAGGATAATTAAGGATTACCTCATAATCTTGGTCAAATATATTATTTACCTCCAAAGCGACTCTACAATTCACCTTATCCCAAGGAAAACTCCACACTAGCGAAGCGTCGTGGGTGTACCATGGTTGCTCATAATTCTGAGGGATATTCTCTTGGGCATTATATCGCTCGCCTGTGTATATAAAACTATAGTTAAGGTCAACACCTTTCCATGATAATCGTCCTGCGACCGAACCCGAGTGCAACGGAATATAAGGGATTTGGTCTCCATAATAAGAGTCTCGCACATCGGTAAAATCGCGCGCATTTTGATAAGTATAATTCAATCTCAATGCGCCATCAATAGGTCCAAATTTCATCGCTGACTCTGCATTCGCCTCAACACCAAGAATTTCAACAAGACCAAGGTTGAGCATAGTCCAACGGAATTGTTGTCCCGAAGGATAAGCCACAATTTTGTTTGTAACCTTGTTATAGTAAGCATCGCCATTCACAGCAACTGAACGGAACACTGCATTATTCAAATTTTTCTGATAACGACTACCTATGCTATATTGCCATGTGTACTCGGGGAGAAGGTCTTTGTTCCCTATTTCAGTATAATATAGATCATTGAATGTAGGCATACGGAATGCTTTCTTAATAAATCCATTGATATGCCAATCGCTCACCTCAAGAGGTTGCCATGAAAGGAAAAATGCAGGGGTAAACTCATTGCGATATGTCATTGACCTACCAACTCGATCATTGCCCGCCTTATCTTGAACAAATGTACCTAACAAACTTGCTTGGCCGCTCAACCCTTCATAATGCATAGCAGTTGCTACCGATACAAATTGCGACCAACGAGAAGGATGCATAAAATTACGCATATTGGAGTTCATTGTATTCCACTGAGCATCAGCGCTTGCCGACAAATCACACCACGAAGCCACTCGATAAATATTTGCAACCGACATATATGCCTCTTGTTGGTAATAACTATTATCTATATACAACTCTTTGGGATCATCTCGAAGGAAACGCATATAATCCCACGCCCATTTGGCGCTCCCCTTCATTTGATATTTTTGCGAGAATGAGTATTCAAAACTACCTTGAGCAAAAAGATTTTTATCCCATTGTCTTTCGCCATTCTTGAATACATTGTTTACGATTGCTCCAGGAATACCTCGTTCTGAATCATAGTAATACACCTTGCCACACCACTGTCCTTTATCAAGATACCCAAACACGGATACCTCGGAACGAAAAGCCTCTATATCACTATTTTGGCGAGTTGCTATGGTGTCATAAGCCACGGTGCCGTCAAGATTCAATCGGCGATAATGGAAATCGTATTCGCCATCAGCATTGGTGTATGAAGCACTTGCCGAAAGACTTATGCGATTACTCAATCGTTGCTCCCACACTATTTCGGGATTTATGAGACCAAAACTTCCTGTTTTCACCTGCCCCATAAAATGAAATTTCTCATCTCCACTCCATCGTGGACGTCGAGTGCGTATATATATCGTTCCCGACGAGCCAAAATCCTTTGCACTCTGGAATATATTGCTTTTTTGTCCGTTATAAAGATTTATTTCTTCGATATTGTCAAGTGAGTAACGGCCCAAGTCAATTTGTCCATTTTGAGCATTTCCCAATTGCAATCCATCATAGAACACACCTACATGTTGTGAACCCATAGAGCGGATATTGATAGTTTTTATACCTCCAATACCTCCAAAATCTTTTACTTGAATACCTGAGAAATAACGCAAGGCGTCGGCAACCGATTGTGAGTTTAGACTTTGCAACTGCGCACCATCAAGGCGTTGTGACTGAATAATCTCTTTTCGTCGGCTCTCGGTTATAGTGATTTCGCTCAACGAAAGAGTGTCGAGCATCTCTAACTCCATATCCATATCCACTGCATAAGTAGGAATTAGAAATGACAGCAATAAAAATAATATGTATAACCTTTGTGCCAAAAAAATTACTCGGTTAAATTGCCTTTTACTCTTTCGCTTCCACACTCAAAAGAGACTATTGACAATTACCGAGCATACATCTGAAACATGTTCAAAAACCAGCAAAATGTGTTTAGCCACACTTTTCGTGCGAAAGCGACTAATGGTGGATTTTCAACCACCTCGGTTCCTGACTTTGTGCCAACCTAAACCAATTGACAACTACACAGTTGCGCGACAGCACATGATTCTCACATGTTTCCCGAATATTTCATTGCAAAGGTAGTATATTTTTAGAAAAACCACA
>JAFYSL010000066.1 GCA_017559355.1 Muribaculaceae bacterium | reverse complement strand
TTCTCTGGTTGCACTGGTTTAACATCGGTGACTATTCCCAACTCAGTGACCTCGATTGACAACAGTACGTTCAATGGTTGCACCGGTCTGACCTCTATAACCATTCCTAATTCTGTATCCTCAATTGGCTCCTATGCATTCTCTGTTTGCACCAGTCTGAAATCGGTGACAATCCCAAATTCGGTAACTGAGATTGGCTACAATGCATTTTATAACTGCTCAGGTTTGGTTTCATTATCTGGAGGAGAAAATTTAGCCATAATCGGTTCAAATGTATTCTGGGGTTGTAATAAGTTGATTGATGCAAATATAACAGCTACTCAAACTACAGTCACAATCAACTTAACATCCCCCACCCAATATAACTTAGGATTATATCATAGTTTTTGGGATAAATATCAAGCAGAGAATGGTGTGGTAAAATTTACTGGATTGAGACCTAATGAAACTAACAGCTCTTATGACTTGGCATTGATAATCAATGGAATTTATTGCCCGATTAAGGATTTAAGTGATTTTACCACTCGCTCTTTCGACGCTTATATCTCGGGAAGTGTAACTGCATCATCGGTAACAGCAATAGGAACATACACCGAGGGAGATGTGACCATACTCGGAGAGGGTATTAATTATGGTAACGAAGTGAACGAATATAACGGCAAGAACACGATTAAAGTCAATAATCTTGATCCCAATAGCAGCTATACTATATGCTATGCCGTTAACACTCAAGAATGTGGCGTTTATACCGTCTCAGAGACATTCACCACATGCTCATTGGAGTTGACAACTCAAGGAGCTAAGCCTACATCAACAACAAGTGTAAGATTGCTTGCTGCGACAAATTGTGATGCAACCGAGGGAACCGGTTTTGAGTGGCGACGCTATGATGCTCCAGAAGAATTACCATCGAGCAAGGTGAGTTGCCCTGTGGTTGATAGTGTTCTCGTAGGCACTTTGCGAGGGGTAAAAGATGATGTTTATTACAAATATCGTCCTTATTACATTTCATCAAGTGGCAATACATATTATGGTGATTGGATAGCATTCTTTACTGGCGATGCCAATGTGTATTTTGAACCTGAGGTGCGCACTTACGAAGATATTCAAGTAATCAATAATTCAGCCACAGTGAAAGGCTATGCTCTTGAAGGTACTGATGTTATCACAGCGCAAGGGTTTGAATATTGGAAAACTGGAACAACTATCAAGCCAGCATCAACCGACGACCGTATGACAGTATCGGCTTCGGGTATCTCAATGAGTGCGACACTCGCAAATCTTGAATATAATTCAACATATAAATATCGCGCGTTTGTTACTACGGCTAAGGGCACTGTTTATGGTGATGAAATGGAATTCTCAACAGGAGAAGACCCCGCTGGTATTGGTTATATAGAAGTTGATGGAGAGGAGTTTTCTGTAACATTGCGCGAAAACCCTGCTACAGGTACAGCATGGGTGAAAATTATAGGTGCATCGGGCAATGAAGCACAATACGTGCTTACATCAATGAGCGGAACGATGGTAGCAAATGGGACAGTTATGCTCGATGGAGAATGGAATGCAATTGATCTTAACTGCTCGGCAGGTTTGTATCTATTAACCATTAATGACGGCACGCAAGTGAAAACATTAAGATTGATTGTGAAATAATAACAGGAACCATTTCCATAAACTATTATTTAACTAATTCGTGGAATTTATAGAAATTCCATAAAAAAGTTAGGAGAAATGTAAAAAACTTTCCTAATTGAAATATGAATAAGAGGCTGTATCTAAATTAAAAAAAATTGATACAGCCTCTATTATTTACTTTATGGTATTAATCTACACGAATAAGCATCGTAATACATCGAGTGATTGCAATTGTGAGAGCGCACTGTAATGAATTGTATAGTATTCCAATATTCTATCAAGTAACAGATTGCGTTGCATGCGATTAAAACGATAATAACGCATATTGTCAAAGGTAATGCGCGATAACATCGCTACAACCTTTGCATCGTCGGCGTTCAAGAATTTATGATGCAATGGAGGTGTCATTCTAAATCGTCCATCTTGCATATCAAACACCGCACCATCTCTATAGGTCGACACATCGGGTTCTATACCTATAAATCTGCCCAATCGATAGAGGAAGCACAGGTGAAAATTGGCAACGCCCTCTGACAAAGCATCAAATCGAAGAATTGCATCATGGAGGAATGCATACGTAGCATCGTCGCGCTGACTTTCACGCAATACACTATTGAGCAAATCGGCAATAAACAACGCCATAGCCCCCTTCATAGGGTGCGCATGAATGCCATGTAGAGGCATTGTCACCTTCACATCGCGCATGGTATGGAGCTCAGTATTAGGTTTAATATTCGCCACACATTCAAAGATACTCAACGGCATAAGCAATGCCCTGCGACGATTAGCCTCACGACCATTCCCAGCAGGCACAAGAAAAGCCAATCGCCCAAGTTCGAGCGAGTACACACTCAATATTGAATGCTTATCATTATACTTTATCGTGCGAAGCGCAATGCAGTGTAGTGGTTGATACATATAACTCCATTTTACACCTTAAAGTTACAAAAATCAGAGCATATTCACCCCATCTCACTTTGAAAACGTAAAAAAACACATATTTTTCATCCTTTTTTTTGAAAATATTTGCACATATAAAAAATTGTGCATAACTTTGCACTCGCAATTTTGGGGAAACCCTTATGGCCCATTCGTCTATCGGTTAGGACGCAAGATTTTCATTCTTGAAAGAGGAGTTCGATTCTCCTATGGGCTACAATTAACAAACAATAACTAAAGATTTTAAGATTTATTTATAATGGCAAATCATAAATCATCTGAAAAGAGAATTCGTCAAACTAAGGTTCGTAACGCTCGTAATCGTTACTATGCTAAAACTGCTCGTAACGCCGTTCGTCGCCTTCGTGCTATGACTGACCTCGCTGAAGCTCAAGAAGCTTACAAGAAAGTTAGCGCAATGCTCGATCGTCTTGCTTCTAAAAAGACTATCTCTAAAAACAAAGCTGCTAACCTCAAGAGCAAACTCGCTCATCACATCAGCAAAATCTCTGCTTAATATAGCGGCCTGATATTTGTTGGCCCATTCGTCTATCGGTTAGGACGCAAGATTTTCATTCTTGAAAGAGGAGTTCGATTCTCCTATGGGCTACCTCAAAGCATCTATCTCACAAAGGTAGATGCTTTTGGTGTTTTTATTGCTGATTATTAACCGATAACTCAGAAATTCTTTGTAAATTTGCGTAATTATTACAAATTACAATCATGAATATATCATATAACTGGCTCAAAGAATACGCCGACTTCAACCTCACCCCTGAGGAACTTGGAGCAGCCCTCACCTCTATCGGACTCGAAACCGGTGGCATTGAAGAAGTTGAATCAATTCGTGGTGGACTACGTGGCATTGTTATTGGCAAAGTTCTCACTTGCGAAGAACACCCTAATAGCGACCACCTTCACATCACAACTGTTGACCTTGGCAATGGCGAACCTACACAAATCGTGTGTGGTGCACCTAATGTCGCAGCTGGGCAAACCGTAGTTGTAGCAACCGTAGGCACTGTTCTCTACGATGGCGACCAAGAATTCCAAATCAAGAAATCTAAGATTCGTGGTGTTGAATCATTTGGTATGATTTGCGCCGAAGACGAAATTGGCATCGGCAAATCACACGATGGCATCATCGTCCTCAACGAAGAGGTAAAACCTGGCACTCCTGCAGCCGAATATTACAATCTCACAAGCGACTACGTACTTGAAGTAGATCTTACACCTAACCGCATCGACGCAGCTTCACACTACGGCGTAGCTCGCGACCTTTGCGCATGGTTGTCACAAAATAAAGCGACTGCTACTCCTCAACGCCCATCGGTTGACGCATTCAACATCGACCGCCAAGATGGAGCTATCGAAGTAGTAGTTGAAAATGCTGAAGCATGTCCTCGCTATGCTGGTGTTACTATTCGCAACGTGAAAGTTACCGAAAGTCCACAATGGCTTAAAGATCGCTTGACAGCAATCGGTCAACGCCCTATTAATAGCATCGTTGACATCACCAACTACCTTCTTCACGCAATGGGCCAACCTCTCCACTGCTTTGACCTTGACAAAGTAAAAGGGGATAAAATCGTAGTTCGCACTTGCGCCGAAAGTACTCAATTTACAACACTCGACGAAGTAGAACGCAAGCTCAACGCAGCCGACTTGATGATTTGCAATGCCGAAGAACCTATGTGTATGGCAGGTGTATTTGGTGGTCTTGATTCAGGTGTAACCGAAGGCACTACCTCAATCTTCCTTGAAAGTGCATACTTCAACCCAACATCTGTTCGCAAAACTGCTCGTCGCCATGGTCTTAACACCGACTCTTCATTCCGTTTTGAGCGTGGTGTTGATCCAAGCAACACAATCTACGTGTTGAAACTTGCAGCATTGATGGTTAAAGAAATCGCAGGTGGTGAAATTTGTGGCGAAATCGTTGACATCTACCCCAACGAAATTAAACCATTCCCTGTTACACTCTCTTATGAATACCTCAACAACCTCATTGGCAAAGAAATCCCAACTGAGACTGTTGACAACATACTCCGCTCACTCGAAATCGAAATCAAAGACCGTCGCGACGGCGAAATCGACCTCGAAGTACCAACATATCGCGTTGACGTTCAACGTCCATGCGACGTAGTTGAAGATGTGTTGCGCATCTATGGTTACAACAACATTGAGTTTGATAACACTCTCCACGCAACACTCTCTTACAAAACATTTACCGATAGTGCAAACGATCTTCGCGAGCTTATCAGCAACCAGTTGACAGCTGTAGGATTTAATGAAATCCTCAACAACTCACTCACTGCCGAAAGCTACTACGAAGACCTCGCTCAATATCCTGCTGCTAACTGCGTGAAACTCCTCAATCCATTGAGCAACGACCTCAACGTGATGCGTCAAACATTGCTCTTTGGTGGTTTGGAATCACTTTCACACAACATCAACCGCCGCTCAAGCGACTTGATGATGTATGAATTTGGCAATGTTTACCATTTCAACCCTGAGGCTGAATCAACTGCCGAAGCCCCTCTTGCTCCATATAGCGAAACCGAAAAACTCGCGTTGTGGCTCACTGGCAACATTCGCCAAGGCAACTGGGCACGCACCGAAGAAGCAGCAACAATCTACGACTTAAAAGCAATCGTAGGCAACATCTTTGCACGCCTCGGCATCTCTACTCGTGAACTCACACTCAACGAAGGCAACGAAGAGATTTATAGCGCATCACTCAGCATTGCTACTCGCGCAGGCAAGCAACTCGGTTCAATGGGTATCGTAGCTAAAGCAATCCTCAAAAAAGCCGATATCAAACAAGAGGTATTGTTTGCTGAACTCGACTGGAACGCAATCGTAAAACTTGCAGTCAAGAAGAAAGTTACTTTTGCTCCACTACCTAAAACGCAACCTGTGAAACGCGACCTCGCACTCCTTATCGACAAAGCTGTTACAATGGCACAAATCGAAACAGTAGTGAGAGAAAGCGAACGCAAATTACTCAAAGATGTAACACTCTTTGACGTGTATGAGGGTAAAAACCTCCCTGAAGGTAAGAAATCATACGCTATTGCAATGACAATTCAAGACGATGAAAAAACTCTCCAAGACAAACAAATCGAAGCAGTGATGAACAAAATCATCACCAACCTCGAAAAACGTCTTGGTGCATCACTTCGATAATAAATAATTAACAACTAAAAATTAAAATATCACAATGGGAAGAGCCTTTGAATATCGCAAAGCAAGAAAACTCAAACGCTGGGGCAATATGTCTCGCACATTTACTCGTATCGGTAAAGAAATCACTATCGCTGCTAAGGCAGGTGGTCCAGATCCAGATACAAACCCTCGCTTGCGTGCTTTGATGCAAAATGCTAAAGCAGCAAACATGCCTAAAGATACCGTAGAACGCGCTATCAAAAAAGCAACAGATAAAGATACTGGCGACTATAAAGAAATCATCTACGAAGGATATGGTCCTTTTGGTATCGCTATCGTTGTAGAAGCTGCAACCGATAACAACACTCGTACAGTTGCTAACGTACGTTCATATTTCAACAAATTTGGTGGCAGCCTCGGCACTTCTGGTAGCTTGACATTCCTTTTCGAGCACAAATGTACATTCCACGTTATTGCTAAAGAGGGTGTTGACCTTGAAGAACTCGAACTCGAACTTATCGACTTCGGTGTAGATGAAATCGACTTCGACGAAGAAGAAAACGTAATCGTACTTTCTGCTCCATTTGAATGTAACTCTGAGATTCAAAAATATCTCGAAGAAAACGGCTTCGAAATCAAGAGCTCAGAATTTGTTCGCATTCCTAACGATCTCAAAGAGGTTAACGAAGAACAACGCGTTCAACTCGAAAAACTCCTCGAAAAATTCGAAGACGACGACGACGTTCAAAACGTATTCCACAACATGAAAGAAGAGTAAGATTAGCAATAAGCAAACTACTCAAAATAGCAAACAGGGGTGTCATTTTTATTTATTTGGCACTCCTGTTTTGCTTTTAATAAATTATTTTATACCTTTGTTATAGTATTCATTTAATAGCATTCACTATGAAACAACAAGTAACATTAAGCAAATTTTGTATCATTTCAACCCTCTTGTGCCTTGCATTGTTTGTGGTTTGTGCGTTTATAATGCCTGGGATGTGGGAAGAAATTGCCTGGGGTGTATTCGTGGTAATTATGCTTATTATTAGCCTTTACTATATGCCGATGAGCATCAGTGCCGATGAAAACGCTATTTATATCAATCGCAGTTTGAAGATTAAATCAATTTCAATGACCGAAGTAAAATCGGCGAAACTTCACACCCCCTCTATGAGCACTATCAGAACGTGTGGTAGTGGAGGCTTTATGGGATATTGGGGTTGGTTTAGAGAGCGTGGAATAGGCAACTACTTTGCTTATTATGGACAAATGAAAGATTGTTTCCTTGTTGAACTAAAAAATGGGCACAAATATCTCCTCGGTTGCAAAAACGCCCCCAAAATGGTGGAATACATCAATAAACAATTAAAAAAGTAACCTCAAGTTAATATACTGAACCCTTTAATATGCACCGCTATTTAGTTATAAATAACGGTGCATAATTTTGTGATTTATTTGACATAATGCGATAAAATGCGTAACTTCGCAAGTTAGAAAGCTACACAATGATTGAAATTCGCAACATAACAAAAAACTATGATTCATTGCAGGTGCTAAAAGGTATTAACCTCGATATAGTACCAGGCGAAGTTGTGTCAATCGTTGGGCCAAGTGGGGCAGGTAAAACTACCCTATTGCAAATCATCGGTTCGCTCGATCGCCCTAATGCAGGCACAGTAAAATATGACACCACTGACATCTTTTCTCTAAAAGATGCACAACTTGCTCGCTTTCGCAATGAAAATATCGGTTTTGTATTTCAATTCCATCAATTACTACCCGAGTTTTCGTTAATTGAAAATGTAGCAATGCCTGCATTGATAGGTGGTGCAAAACGTAGCGAAGCCTTTGACCATGCTCGCAAACTCATTGAATACCTCGGACTAAAAGACCGAGAAACTCATCGCCCAGCCCAACTATCGGGTGGCGAACGTCAACGTGCTGCTGTGGCTCGTGCACTCATCAACAACCCCAAGGTGATACTTGCCGATGAACCTTCAGGCAGTCTTGACTCTAAGAATCGTCAAGAGTTGCATAAATTATTCTTTGACTTGCGTCGTGACATGAATCAAACGTTTGTTATCGTCACCCACGACGAGTCATTGGCTGCCGACTGCGATCGTATCATCAAAATGCGCGACGGACAAATTACCGAAATCATCAAAAACTCATAACAACAATGCAAAAAACAATAAGAGATATCCTCATATTATTTGTGCTATTATTTGCTACTTCATGCTTAAATAATAGCAGCAACAATAATAACATGCCCCCTGTAGACGAAACTACAATGATTGACATTGTAACTTTCGTGGGAAATCCGGCGAGCAATAACAATAACTCGGTGTTTCAATTTCAAGAGAAAAATGACTCACGATTGACTACCCTTCTTGCGAAGAATATCGCAATCGACACTGCTACTACAAAGGTGAACACTCGCATGTTACTTTACTATACCCCCGAAAGTGGTATGCACAATATCGACGACCTCGTTACAGTAAAGAATGCATACTCTGTGTATAACGACAGCATTTACACTGGCGACATTAATAAAATTCCCGATATGGAGATGAACCCCATATTCGTTGAGATTATACAACGCTCGGGCACTTACATCAACATCCAATGTGGATTAACCTATGTTATTGAGCCATTGCAATTCACACTCATGGTTGATGCCACTACTATCGACAATGAAATGCCCGATGTGTATTTATCATACAAAAAAGACAACAATAAATCAGCTACAAATAAAAGCTTCATTGCTTCAATCGACATAGCCAACTTATGGAATCGTCCATCATGTAAAGGCATTACAATACATGTAAACGATTCAAACTTTGGCAACAACAAGATTGAATTTAAGAAAACCACTTTGACCCCAATGAATTAATAATAAAAAACATATATCAATCATGGAACAAAAAAAGAATGAAATAAAAATCGAACTTACCCCCGAAGTTGCAAACGGACACTACGCTAATCTCACTGTAATTTCACACTCTGCTGGTGAGTTCTTCCTCGACTTCATTACTATGGCTCCTAATATGCCTCAAGCAAAGGTACAAAGCCGCATCATCATGACTCCCGAAAACGCAAAAAATCTCCTTTTTGCCCTTCGTGACAATGTACAAAAATATGAAGGCGTGTTTGGCGAAATCGAACGCAAAACTCCTAAAAACAATCAAGGCAATGGCGGCAACGACATTCCAAACCCATTCATGGCATAATCATTAACAATCCTTTCACACAATCAACAATATGATTAATCATAATCTATTAATATACAACTCTCTTTCTCGTCAAAAAGAGTTATTCAAGCCTATTCACGAAGGCAAAGTGGGCATGTATGTATGTGGTCCTACTGTATATGGCGACGGACACTTAGGCCACGCTCGCCCTGCAATCACATTCGACATCTTGTTCCGCTACCTTCAACACCTCGGATATAAAGTGCGTTACGTGCGCAACATCACCGATGTTGGTCACCTCGAACATGATGCTGACGATGGCGAAGATAAAATCGCGAAGAAAGCTCGTATCGACCAATTAGAGCCAATGGAAGTGGTACAACACTATCTCAATCGCTACCACAAAGCAATGGAGAAACTCAATGTGTTACCTCCTTCTATCGAACCACACGCATCGGGTCACATTATCGAACAAATCGAATACATCAAGAAAATCCTCGAAAGTGGATATGCCTACGAAAGTCAAGGGTCGGTATACTTTGATGTACCCAAATTCAACCAAGATTTCCCTTATGGCAAACTTTCAGGTCGCAATGTAGAAGAACTTCTCTCTACTACTCGTGCGCTTGATGGTCAACAAGAGAAACGCAATGCTGCCGACTTTGCACTCTGGAAAAAAGCAGCGCCCGAACATATCATGCGTTGGCCTTCACCTTGGAGCGATGGTTTTCCCGGTTGGCACCTCGAATGCTCTACTATGGGAGAAAAATACCTCGGTGAGCAATTTGATATCCATGGTGGTGGTATGGACCTCATGTTCCCACACCACGAGTGTGAAATCGCACAATCTGTAGCACACAATGGTAAAGAAACTGTTCGCTACTGGATGCACAACAACATGATTACCATCAATGGCAAGAAAATGGGCAAATCGCTTGGCAACTTCATCACTCTTGATGAATTCTTCACAGGCACACACCCATTGTTGACTCAAGCATACACACCAATGACTATTCGTTTCTTTATTCTTCAAGCTCACTATCGTGGCACTGTAGACTTTAGCAACGAAGCATTACAAGCTGCTGAAAAAGCGCTTAATCGCATGCTTGAAGGCTGGAAACGCTTGCAAGAACTCACTCCAAGCGAAACTTCAACAATCGAAGTAAATGGTTACGAAGAAAAATGTTACGAGGCTATGAACGACGACCTCAACACATCTATCGTAATCTCACATCTCTTCGACGCATGTCGTGTTATCAACCAAGTTAACGACGGCAAAGCATCGGCAACAGCTGAAGATATTGAAACATTGAAAAAATTGTTCAACACCTTCCTTGTTGACATTTTGGGCGTACGCACCGAAATGATTGCTGGTGGCGATGAAAATGGCGATGCACTCCGTCCATTCGAACAAGCTGTTGATTTCATTCTTGAAATGCGTCGCACAGCCAAAGCCAACAAAGACTGGGCTACCAGCGACCTCATTCGCGACCGCTTGGTTCAAATAGGTTTTGATGTAAAAGACACAAAAGACGGATTTGAATGGTCTATTAAAAAATAAGTCAACAAATCATAACCAATAATTATCATGAAGAAAATTGCATTTATAGCGTCATTACTTGGAATTTGTGCGTTTACATCTAACGCTCAAGCCATTTATGACTATCTTTCGGAAAAAGCTCCCGAAGCATACAAATACAACGATTACTACTACCAACGTGCATCGCACTTTGCCGAGCTCCCTGTTGATAACGACGACATCATCATTCTTGGCAATAGTCTAAGCGATAATGGCCGTTGGAATGAAGCATTCAACGATGCCAACATTAAGAATCGTGGTATCATCAGCGACGTAGTGCAAGGGGTTTCTGATCGCATCGAACTCATCACAAAAGGTCAACCTAAAAAGATTTTCCTTCTTATTGGTGTTAACGATGTATCGCATCACCTTACTCCCGACAGCATCACTACTGCTGTTGAAAAACTTATCGTAAAAATCAAAACTCTTTCTCCAAATACCGAACTTTATCTTCAAAGTTGGTTGCCAATCAACAACGACTTCAAACGTTACAAAAACATGATTGGCAAAGAAATGACTATCTTCCACGGCAACGTAATGCTTGAACAAGTAGCACGTCGCCAAGGTGTAACCTGGGTTAACCTCTTCCCTGCTTTCGCCGACAAAGAGATGAAACTCCCTAAACACCTCACTAACGATGGTCTTCACCTCAACGACGAAGGATATCGCATTTGGTGTCAAGAGATTGCAAAATACATCAACCCCGATGTAAAATTCAACCCAACCGACCTCTATCCTATTGATAGCGACGATATCGTATTAGTAGGCAACCAACTCATCGGCGGTCCTGAATGGCACGAACTATTCAACAACGCTAATGTGAAATCGCGTAATTCATGGGGTGATGTTGTTGAAAACCTCCCTGCCCTCGCTAAAACTGTAGCAAAGAAAGCTCCAAAACAAATTGTATTGCTTCCAAGTTACAATGGCAAAAACCTAGCTAAAGGACACAACCTTAGTGGTGCATTTGCAGCCGATTCAATCGTGGCTTATGTAGAGCAAGCGATTAACAACATCAAAGAGGTGTCGCCCAACACATCTATCGTGCTTCAAAGCCTTATCCCAGTAAACTCTACTTACGAGAAATATGCCGACTTCAAAGGCACTAAAAAAGAAGCTCTAAAAGCCAACAAAAAACTCCAAAAATTGGCAAAGAAATACAAACTCGAATGGGTAGATGTTTATTCAGCAATGGTTGACGAAAACGGCGACCTCAAAGCCGAATACACCAACGATGGATTCAAACTCATGGGTAAAGGTTACACAGCCTGGAGCAATGCTCTCAAAGCCGTAATTAAGTAAATATACTTGATTCCCGAAATAAGAAAGCGAGTGGCACAACCACTCGCTTTTCTATTGTAATATTATTGATTTGGATTGCCTTTAGTTGTTACTTGATTACAAGACGCGCTGTGCGAGTTGCGCCTTCTTCTGCAACTGAAACGATGTAAATACCAGATGTGAGTTGAACGGTGGCGAGTTGGTTTCCATTACCTTTTGCTACTAATGCTCCAGCTGCGTTATAAAGTGTATAGGTAGTATTTTCAGCGACATTGAGTGTTACAATTTCACCTGCTTCAACTGGGTTGGGGACGATGATGAGTGCATCGTTTGCTTTGTCGGCAATAATATCTTCAACACCAACTCCATCACCAAATGCAATAGCTTTGTAAACGCCATAGATGTGAGGGATTTCAATGTGGTTCACGGCGTTAACAGCATCTCCTGAATATAATGTGATAGCATTAATAGTGAGAGGATATATTCCGGCATCGGTTACCTCCGCAATATCTCCTACTGGGATTTGTACGCGATTCACTGCGTTTGCTACAAGTATTGGAGTAATTGTTACATTTACTGCACGAGCGCCTTGGCTTGGAGTAACTTGCACGGTAATTTGTTTGATTGATGCATCACCTGGGTTGATTTGGAACTCGATAGAGTCGGGACGGCTCCAAAGAGGGAGTGTTTTAGTTAATTTGATGTATGGGCTACGAGCTGAACTGATTGTGTAGTCAATAGCCAAACCATTAGAGCCAAGAGCTGCCAATGCATCATTTTTCACACCACTTTTTGAAACTTTCCAAGTAGAAGCGTTGATATTAGTTTCAGCATCTTGATAGCGCACTGTAGGGATTTCAACTTTTACGAGAATTGTGTCGAAAAATTCTTCAACGCTACCATATACGCGAGTAGTACCATTTTTAACTCCATGGATTTCGCCTGCATTGTCGATAGTAGCAATAGAATTGTCTTCAATGCTCCATGTCAATGCTGAGTTTTCGATAGGCATTTCTTTGTCGCCTACGGTTGCAGTTACTTCCATTGTGTAGTCGGTGTAAGAGTCAACCAACACGCTGTCGAGACGGAATGCGGGAGCTCCACTGCCGATTGTTACAATAACTTCAGCTTTTACATTGCCATAAGTTGCAGTGAGCAGATGCGAACCACTACCATTAGAGAAGAGTATTTTGCCATCGTCAACAATTTCACCAAGTTCTTTAGGACAAGAGAGAGTCGCTTCTTCGAAGTCGTCAGAAATCATTACACCATATTTGTTGAATGCATATACGCGAGGATTATAGAAACCATATTTGGGCAATGCTGTTTTGAAATCTTCGAAAGCGAGAGATGCTACGGTGTTGTCGACAGGAGCGTTTGACACAGCAAACACACCATTAGTCACGGCACGCTCTTTGCCATCGCTGGGGCTATTGCGCACACCCAACACTTTGGTGTATAGGGCCGATGAACCACCGCCGTCGAAGTTCATAGCTTCGCTACAACCTACTTCGCGCATAATGTCGGCAAGCACTTTAGATACACAACCTTGTGATGCTGATGAGCGACCATCGACAACGAGCAATATAAGTTTAGAACCAGTTGCATCATAGCCAATAGCAGTACGAGGGTTAAGTGCTGTTAAGTGATCAAGGGCACTTTCGGTAGAGAGAACTTGGCCTCCTGAAAGAATCATCGGTTGACCACCTGCCATTTGAGTAGGAATAATTTGGGTATCGCCAAGTTTCATATATGTAGAAACAGTGATGACTTCACCCTCTGTAAGACCCGCAACAAATGTGCTTGCTGTGCCATGACCTGAGAGGATATAGCTACCTAAAGGGATTGAAGTAGAGCCTTTAGTGTGAGGAGTTTCAACAACCTTCATTTGCACTGTACCCACACTCAAAGCTCCCTCAACAGGAGTTATAATTACCTCTGTACCATAATCGTTTGTACCTGAGGTAGAGCCATATTTAGTAGTATATATAACAAGATTGTTCTCAGCACGAGCATTATTTACTGATGTGAGTGTATGTGAAACTCCATTACTTGATGTAACTGTTCCTACAAATGATGAGTTCCCCAATAATGGTTTCTTGTCGACATCAATAGCCCAACCAGTCCAACCATTATTGTTAGCATACCATATTTCGTTGTTAATCACAGTCGAACCAATAGGTTTGCTATAACCAAAGAAGTCGGCATTTACACCTGCAAAATATTGCACCTCGTCGGTTGTGTTGTTTTTAGCCATTGTTGAAACTGCAGCACCTCCAGCAAGAGAATTTTTGTTGGCAGGAGCTACGCGCATCTCCACATTAGGATGTGTGAGATCGGTAGTAGTGTAGAAAATATTAAGCACATAAGCACCCTCAACGTGTAATGACGTTTGAGTGGTACCTGGGCCTACAGGTGCATGATAGAGCGTATCAACCTTGTAGGTGTTGCCTTGCAATGTCCATTGCTTCGATGCCCACGATGCAAATGGGGCAATTAAGGCCAGTGAAAGAAGAATAGTTTTTTTCATAAATAGGGTTATATTATTTAATTATTATTTTTGCGATTGAGTTGTTGCAAAATATGAAATATATACCTTTTGAAAGGTTGGCGCTATCTATTTTGTTGCCAATGCCAGTGCTGATTAATGCTCCTGATATTGAGTATATATTATAAGGAGTGTTGTCGGCGATGTTTAATCTGATGATTTCACCTTTTGCAGCCAGATTGGGGTAGGCAAAAAGTGAAGATGTAGAATTTTCGATTAACACATTCTCTACTCCTGCATCGGGAGCAATAGTTGTGTGTACACCATAAATATGAGGTATTTCAATGTGGCTCACTGTATTTACTGCATCGCCAGGATAGATTGTGATAGCATTGATAGTGAGAGGGTATATTCCAGCATCGGTGTCGTCGGCAAAGTCGCTTATTGGAAGTGCAATGCGATTAACAACATTTGCAGTGAGTGTGGGTGTGATGTTTACATTTGAAGCTTTGCCTCCATTGCTTGGCGTTACTTGAATGGTGATTTGCTTAATAGAAGCATCACCGGGATTTAATTGCAATTCAATAGAGTCTGGGCGGCTCCACAAAGGCAATACTTTAGATATTTTGATGTAGGGATTGCGTGAAGAGCTGATTGTGTAATCTAACGCTAATCCATTTGTGCCTAATGCGGTTGTAGTATTGTTTTTTACTCCACTTTTTGAAGTTTTCCATGTTGAAATGTCGATATTGTTTTCGGCATCGTGGTATCGCACGTTGGGAATTTCAACTTTCACAAGAATGGTATCGGTAATTTCGTCGACCGAGCCATAAACTTGAGTGATGCCATTTTTAAGACCATGAATTACACCATTGTCATCGATTGAAGCGATAGATGAATCATCAATACTCCATTTTAGAGCTATATTGTCGAGAGGCATTTGGTTGCCGTTAACGGTTGATACTACTTCCATTTTATAGTCGTAGAAAGAATTGACAACAACACTATCCAATCGAAATGATGGAGTGCCCCCACCAATTGTTACCACAACATCGGCTTTTGCATCACCAAATGTTGCTGAAAGCAGATGTATCCCATCGCCTTTTGCAAAAAGAGTAGATCCGTCATTTATAATTTCGCCTAACTCTTCAGTGCAAGAAAGCATAAACCCCTTTACATCTGTATCTACAAGTAATCCATATTGGTTATACCCATAGATTATAGGTGTATAGTTTCCATATTTTGGAGACTTTACAGTCCAATCAGCAAAACGGATTTCGGCTATATTATTGTCTTCGGGAGCTTCAAGTACAGCGTAAAGACCATTCGAAACGGCGCGTTCTTTGCCGTCGCTTGGATGGTTTACGATGCCGAAAGGTTGTAGATACATTCCCGAAGAACCTCCTCCATCGACATTAACAGCATCATAGCAACCACATAGTTTCATAATATCTGCACCCTCGGGGTATGTGCAGCCAGTAGATACTCCACGACCATCTACAACACACCACACCATCTTGCTGCGGTCTTCGTTATAGCCAAACATTGTGCGTGGGTTGTTGCTGTCGCGACCGTTGATGAAGCGTATTGCATCATATATCACTTCTCCACGTTTTAGAATTACCACATCGCCACCACTACACTCTTTGATATCAGGCGAAATTTTGTAGTCTTGAAGGGATATGTTGCAGTTGAGCATGATTTCATCACCAACTTTTAATGATGCTAATTTTGTAGCTTGTTCGGAGCTTTTTGCGCTTATTACTACTTCGTTTTGTGTGATAGAGGTATTGCCAGTGGTCGAGGGTGCTGCTGTGACAATGAGCTTAATCGGACGATTTATACCCCATGATTCTCCATCTGCAAGGCGCACTCCCACGTCGGTGCAACCACTCACGCGAGTTTGACGACCATATTTAGAGTTGAACAATACAATTTCGTTGTCGTAAATATCTTGATTGATGCGAGGCAAAGACACCAATGAGCCATCGGGAAGTGTGAGGGTGAATATCTGAGTGGGATTATCACACCACATATTTTTGTTATAGTCCATAAAGAAGTGCCCATAATCTGATGCGGCAAGATAGCCCGTACTCGCGATTTCGCCATTCATGATACAATCCATGTGAGGCTGACCGACATATTCAGGAACGTATGATGAAGTAATGTAGAAATCGGCATTTACAGCCGCAAAATAGTGTGTATTTTCATTTGTTTTGCGTTTTGCAACACTTGAAATTGCTTCAACCGAAAGCGTTGTATCGTTTCCGATTTCCATGCGATAATCAACATTGTCGTACCCTTTCATCTCCATTTCAAGCACAAATACATTGAGATTTTTTGACTCGGAACGCATGTTCAGAGATGTATATGAGGTTCCAGGACCGGCTTTATAGTGTTGAATAGTGTCAACTGAGAAGTCTACATTTTGCAGTTTCTCAACACTCGCAAAAGATGAGAATGTTGAGGTTAATGCCCCCAAAAGGAAAATGTATGGTATTAATCGCATAGGTATAAAATTATAAAAACCATAAGTGGAGCATCAAGACTCCTCCTATGGTTTTATTTTAGAATGTCAAATTATTTTACGATGATTTGTGCTACAAAAGTAGTGTTATTTTCAACAACTTTTACGATATAGTTACCACTTACAAGAGAAGCAGTTGCAAGTTGATTACCACTACCTTTTGCTACTGAAGCACCAGCAATTGTAAAAATTTCCCATGTTGCATTTTCTGAAGCGTTGATTGTTGCATTTTCGCCTTGAGCGATTGGGTTAGGAGCAACAACTAATGCTTGCATATTAATTCCATTAGAAAAAACTCCAGAAACTCTAGGGATATTGTTATATACAGCCTCAAAACCAGACACATCAATATGTCCTACCGCGTTTACGCTTCCTTTAGGTACTATTGACATAGATTTGAACAATATCGGATAAATGCCGATATCGTTAGGATCGCCAATTTCGCTTATAGGGATTGAAAGAATATTTTCTTTGTTTGCTTCAATATTAGAGAATTTAGATGCCACAGCACGACCATTGTTAGGGATAAGGTTTAGTGTAACGTCGGAAATTGTAGTAGCACCTGGGTTGATGCGAATTTGGATAGTATCGGGAAGACTCCAAATTTTGATTTCTTTAGAAAGAGTGATTTTAGATGAACGTGAAGAAGAAATAGTAAAATCAAGCGCAAAGCCCATAGGAAGTTTGCTCATTGTTAAGCCTTTAACACCACTTAAGCTCTTTGACCAAGTAGAGTCAACAACTTCGGGATCGATAGCCATTGTGTGAGCAGTAGGACATTGAACAGTGAGGTTGAGTTTGTATTCTTTGTCACCAAATAGACCGATAAGATCGGTTGTGCCATCAGCTTTACCTTTTACGATACCGAGTTCGTCAACAGTAGCGATAGATGCATCGCCCGATGTCCATGAAAGTGCACGAGGATTTAATGGCATATAAGTAGTGTTTACCATTGCTTGAACATCGATAGGCCATTCACGGAAGTTGTCGATTATAACTGTGTCATATTTTAATTCTGCATCGCTTGATGCGCTAATAGTTACAGGAATTGTAGCTGTTACTCCGTTGTATGTAGCAGTGAGGGCATGAGTCCCTTCGCCAATAGCATAGAGAGTTGAATCGTTAACAATGTCACCAAGACCAGCAGGGCAAGAGAGTGTGAACCCTTTGAGATCGGTGTTAATCATTTTGCCATATTTGTTATAGCCATAGATTGTTGGGGTGTATGCACCATATTTAGGAGCTTCCATTACCCAATCTTTGAATTGGATTTCTGCAACTACTGTATCTTCAGGTGCTTCAAGAACAGCAAAGATTGCATTACCTACAGCACGTTCTTTACCATCGCTACAGTTGTTGCGTACACCGAGAGCTTGAGTGTAAAGAGTTGAAGAACCACCACCGTCAACGTTGAGAGCTTCATAAGCACCTGCATAGCGCATTACGTCGGCAAGCATTGATGTGCGTACACCTGCAGAGTTTGGTGTGCGACCATCAATAACCATCATGATGATGCTATCGCCTGATTGGCTAACACCAAGACTTGTACGTGGGTGAAGAGCTGACGCGTCGCCACGTTCACTTTCAGTATCGAGAGTTTCGCCACCACCTACGTTTTTAGGGTTGCCTGATACGATTTGTGCAGGGTAGATGCGTTTGTCGCCGAGGAGAATGATTTGGTCAAACTCTACGATGTCGCCCACTTTCAATCCTTTTACAAAATCGATAGCACTTGTGTTGCATCCACTTGTGCTTGTGCCGTTGCCATGGATAACGAATCCATCTGAAGGAATCGCCAAGTCACCGGTAGTTGTAGCAGTAGAAGTGATTTCCATGCGATATTTGCCACCAGCATAGAAGTTGTCACCTTCTACAAGTTTAGCCGTAACTTCAGCGCAAGATTCGGCTCTATCTGTATTGTTAGTGCTACCAAAGTAACGTGGAGAGTAGATTGTAATACCATTGCTTGGAGATGCCACATTGACACCTTTGAAAAGTGTTACTTTGTCACCGATAGTAGCAGTACCTGTGTAGTAGTTAAGACGACCTACATATGCATTGCCGTCAACATCTACGGTGAATTGATAGTTGCTATTTGATGTTTTATAAACTTCGCGGTCAACAGTACAAGAAGTTGTTGGGCGACCAATTAATGATGTTCCGTTAGTAGCATTACCACTTGTGGTATAGAAGTCACCGTTTGTACCTGCGAAATAAGATAATCCATCTTTACTTTTGTTTTTAGCCATTGTAGATGGTGTTGCAGTCCCAGCAACTTTGTCGGTCGCACACACTGCACGCATTGATACTCCAGGAGTAGTTTTGTCAACAGTGAGATAGAAAACTTGAAGGTTTGAAGTTGGTCCGGTAAGTTGTAATTGAGTTTGAGTAGTACCAGGACCTACTTTTGCGTGAAATACAGTGTCGAGCTTGTATTGCACACCACGAATGTCGATAGTTTTAGTGTATCTACCGGCATTTGCAACAGTCGGCATAAAAGCTATAGCAGCCGACAAAGCTAAGAGTAAAGATTTTTTCATATATTTAGGGTTTATAAGATTAAAAATCAATAATGAGTAATATGCAAAGTTAAAAATTATTCTCAATAAAACGCGATAAAACAATTAATTTTTTAATTAAATAGTCAAACAGAGGAAATTTGTAGTAATTTATATTATAAAAAGCAAAAATATGGGGTTGAATAACATTTTTTTTAATTAGAAATTATATCTTTGTGAATTATTAAATAAATAGCAGTAGTAGTTTTTGAATAAATCATAACGAAATGACATCCAAAGTTAAAAGCGACAGCGTTGTAATCATTCCTATGTACAACGAAAAGGAAAACGCTGCAAATATTATTGACGCAGTAATAGCGTTGCCTCATCAATTTGACATTCTTGTAATTGATGACAATTCACCCGACGGCACTGCCGACATCGTAAAGGAAAAACAAAAAGAATACGAAGGTCGTGTGCATCTTATTCAACGTGCTGGGAAATTAGGCTTGGGCACTGCTTACATTACTGGTTTCAAATGGTCAATTGAGCATAAATATGACTATATCTTTGAAATGGATGCCGACTTCTCTCACAACCCTAATGACTTGTTGGCTCTATACAAAGCTTGTGCCGAAGAAGGTGCTGATATGTCAATCGGTTCGCGCTACATCACTGGTGTAAATGTGGTGAACTGGCCAATGGGACGCGTATTGATGTCGTATTATGCATCAAAATATGTACGCATCGTAACTGGGATGAAGATTTGCGACACTACTGCTGGATTTGTGTGCTATTCTCGCCGTGTACTTGAAGCGTTACCTCTCGACGAAATTCGCTTCAAAGGCTATGCATTCCAAATCGAAATGAAATTTACTGCTTACAAATATGGATTCAAAATCAAAGAAGTGCCTATCATTTTCGTGAATCGTGTACTTGGTGAAAGTAAAATGAATTCTGGAATTTTTGGTGAAGCTGTATTTGGTGTGATTAAACTTAAAACAAGCAGTTGGTTTACAAAATATCCCAATTATAGTAAAAAATAATAGATGAACAAGATATTAATACATAATGCGATAATCGTAAATGAAGGCGAACGATATCATGGGTTCGTAGTCATTGAAGATGATCGTATTTGCAAGATTGGCAGGGGCGAAGCTCCTGCTCAATTATTGAATGAAGGTATCAATATTCATGATGCCGAAGGTGCATATCTTTTGCCTGGTTGCATTGATGACCAAGTGCATTTCCGCGATCCTGGACTTACTCACAAGGCCGATATGGCAACCGAAAGTCGTGCTGCCGTGGCTGGTGGTGTAACATCATTTATGGATATGCCCAACACTATCCCTCAAACAACTACACTAGAAGCGCTCGAGGAGAAACATCGCCGTGCTGAAGAGGTATCGGTGGCAAACTACTCGTTCTATATTGGTGCTACTAACGATAATATTGACACCCTATTGGCATGTGACTATTCAAAAGTGCCAGGCGTAAAATTATTCCTTGGAGCATCAACCGGGAATATGCTCGTTGATAATAACGAAGCGCTAAATCGTATATTTGCAGAGGTGCCTACCCTTATTGCAATTCATTCTGAAGATGAAGATGTTATTCGTCGCAACAAAGAGGAGATGATGGCTCGTTATGGCGAAGATGTTCCAGTCGAAGAGCATCCCAATATTCGCAGCGTAGAAGCATGTTACAAATCTACTGAAAAGGCTGTGGAAATGGCAAAGAAACACAATGCTCGATTGCATGTGCTTCATATCTCTACTGCCGAAGAGATGAAATTGCTCTCAAATCTACCTCTTGAAGATAAAAAAATCACTGCCGAAGTGTGTGCTCATCATTTGTGGTGGACTGCAGATGACCATGCAACTCTTGGCACTCGCATAAAATGGAATCCTGCCATTAAGACCGACGCCGACCGTCAAGCCCTTCGCAAAGCACTAAACGATGGTGTTATTGATGTCGTTGCAACCGACCATGCTCCACACCTTTTAAGCGAAAAAGAGGGTGGTGCGATTAAAGCAACCTCAGGTGCTCCACTTGTGCAATATTCACTTCCAATGATGCTAGAACTTGCCGACCAAGGTGTTTTCTCAGTAGAACAAGTGGTTGACTTCATGGCACATCGTGTTGCAAAATTATTCCACATCGAAGAGCGTGGCTACATTCGCGAAGGTTATTATGCCGATTTAACTATAGTAAAACCATCAACGCCATACACAATTAAAGATGAAGATGTGTTAAGTCGTTGTGGTTGGACTCCGTTAGTAGGAACAACCCTCAACAACAGAGTTGTTGCAACATATGTTAATGGAGTAAAAGTATTTGACAATGGTGTGATTAACGACTCTTGTCGAGGAAAAGCATTAAAATACACGATATAAACCTTATATTAAATGACAAATAACAATACTTTGAAAGGGTTGAGCCCTAATCAAGTTAACGAAAGTCGTGCAAAGCATGGCATAAATATCCTTACACCTCCCCCCAAGCCTTCATTATGGGTAAAATTCTTTGAAAATTTCAAAGATCCTATGATTAAAATTTTGCTGGTGGCATTAGTGTTATCAGTGGGTATTGCAATCTATGAATTCATCACAACCAACCATGGCCTTCAAGTATTTTTTGAGCCCACTGGTATCTTTATTGCAATAATACTCGCCACAGGGATAGGCTTTATCCTTGAAGTAAATGCCAATAAAAAGTTTGAAATTCTTAATCAAGTTAACGACGACGTTGCCGTAAAAGTGATTCGCAATGGAGTAATTACACAAGTGCCACGAAAGGATATTGTGGTAGGCGACATTGTTATTCTTGGCACAGGCGATGAAATTCCAGCCGATGGGGTGTTGCTTGATTCTGTGGCATTGAGTGTAAACGAAAGTACTCTTACGGGAGAACCTCTCATTCACAAATCGCATCGTAAAGAAGATTTCAAAAATGATGTAACATATCCTACCAACCACGTAATGCGTGGCACAACTGTTGTGGAAGGCAATGGCACAATGGAAGTTACTGCCGTAGGAGATGCAACCGAATATGGTAAGGTATATGAAGCTGCACAAATTGACACTGGAGTAAAAACTCCATTGACATTACAACTTGAAAAACTCGGCAAAGTTATCTCTTGGGGTAGTTACTCAATGGGTATACTTATCATCATAGGTCGATTATTAGTGTGTGACTGGGGTGGTGATATGCTTGTTGTAACAAAATATCTTCTCGACACATTGATGCTTGCAATTACCGTGATTGTTGTATCAGTGCCCGAAGGTTTGCCTATGAGTGTAACTTTAAGTCTTGCATTAAGTATGCGACGCATGTTGGCAAGCAACAACCTTGTGCGCAAAATGCATGCTTGTGAAACAATGGGTGCTACTACTGTAATTTGTACTGACAAGACTGGTACTCTTACACAAAATCAGATGCGAGTGTACCAAACTCAATATTATCCTCTTGGTGATGCTCAAAAACTTGGTGATGACGAGATGAGCAACCTCATCAAAGAAGGTATTTCAGTTAACTCTACTGCATTCCTTGAAAAAGATAGTGAATCGGGCAAAACCATTGCATTAGGCAATCCTACCGAAGGAGCCTTATTGCTATGGCTCAATGATAATAGTGTTGACTATCTTAAATTGAGAAATGAGGCAAAGGTAGTGCAACAACTCCCATTCCACACTCAACGCAAATATATGGCTACAGTGGTGGATTCGCCACTCATCGGCAAACGAGTGCTATATGTTAAAGGTGCTCCCGAAATTGTATTGGGATTATGTGCAAATGTGGCAAATGATGTTAAACCCGAATATATCAACGAACAACTTCTCGGCTATCAACAAAAAGCAATGCGCACACTTGCCATTGCATATGCTATTATTGGTAATGATGAAAAACCAATTGTAGATAACAGCCTTAATACCGACAATCTTACATTTATCGGTATTACCGCTATTGCCGACCCTGTGCGTGCTGAAGTGCCCGATGCTATTCGCAATAGTATTAGCGCTGGCATCAGCGTAAAAATCGTAACGGGTGATACTCCTGGAACAGCCAAAGAGATTGGTCGTCAAGTGGGATTATGGAATGAGGAGGTTGATGGCGAAGAAAACCATATTTCAGGACCTGATTTTGCTGCATTAAGCGAAGAAGATGCAGCAAAACGTGCATTGAAACTCAAAATCATGTCGCGTGCACGTCCTACTGATAAATCTCGACTTGTGCGCTTGCTCCAAGATGCAGGCGAAGTGGTTGCTGTTACTGGCGACGGCACAAACGATGCTCCAGCTTTGAACGCAGCTCAAGTGGGATTGTCAATGGGTGATGGTACATCAGTAGCAAAAGAAGCGAGCGACATCACAATTATGGACAACTCATTTGCAAGTATTACAAAAGCTGTGATGTGGGGACGTTCATTGTATCAAAATATACAACGATTTATCTTGTTCCAATTAGTGGTTAATGTTGTGGCATGTTTCATCGTTGTAATTGGGGCATTCACTGGAAAGCAATCCCCTCTCACCGTGACACAAATGCTTTGGGTAAATCTCATTATGGATACATTTGCGGCATTGGCATTCGCTTCATTGCCTCCAAGTGAAGATGTGATGAAAAATAAACCTCGTCGCTCGGGTGAGTTTATCCTAAACAAATTAATGATAACTCGCATACTTACTACTGCAGTATTGTTTGTGGTATTGTTATTTGGATTGATGCAATATCTGCATCATGTTGAACTTGTAGAGGGAGTTCCCTTATTTAAGCAATTGAGTTTTGAAGGATACTTCCATTCAATGTTTGATTTTAGTCATGGCCACGAATTCTCTACTTATGAAGTGTCAATATTCTTTTCAATTTTCGTATTTGTTCAAATATGGAATTTATTTAATGCTAAAGCCTTTGAAAGTGTACACACTGCTTTCTATAAACTGAAAGAGAGCAAGGTGTTCTTCTTGGTGGTTATTGGCATTATGATTGGGCAATATATTATAGTTCGTTTCGGTGGACAAATGTTTAGTGTAACTCCATTAAACAAATTCGACTGGATTGCAATTATTTCGATTACTATGCTCATAATGGTTGTGCCATTAATATCAAATTTGATTGGTAGAGGATTCCGTTATATCTTTAAAAGAAAATAGATGAAATCACTTTCAATAAATATCCCTATTGCAGTATATGCTTATGATGAGTTGAGCGACCTCGACAAAAGATTGGTTGACGAGGCTCGTAAAGCTACGTTTCGAGCATATGCTCCATATAGCAAATTCAATGTTGGCGCAGCTATCGCATTGGATAATGGAGAAATTGTAATAGGGGCAAATCAAGAAAACGTAGCTTACCCCTCGGGCACCTGCGCCGAACGTACTGCTTGCTACTATGCTCATGCTCAATTTCCTGAGGCAAAATTCAAAGCTATTGCTATCGCTGCTCGTGGCACTGATGGCGTAGAGTTGAGTGCGCCTATATCTCCTTGTGGGGCATGTCGCCAAGCTCTTTTAGAATATGAGATGCTTGCTGAGCATGATGTGCGCGTGATATTGGTGAGTGCAAATGATATTTACATCATCTCTTCAGTAAAACAATTGCTACCTCTTGCATTCTCATCATTTTAATAACAAAAAAACAAGGAGATAAGCAAAACTTATCTCCTAGCTATATGTTGTTATGAATGATTAATGACGGCGATTTGCGCCAGACCCACCTGTAGGACGTTTGCCTGCATTGCTATTTCCACCAGGTTTTACATTTCCAGGTTTTACATCGGGTTTGTTATTTGGTTTATTCCCTGGTTTATCTCCTGGCTTATCGGGTTTGTGATTAGGGTCTCGACCAGGGTCATGACCAGGAGCGGGGTCATGATGATGACCTCCAGGGGGAGGAGGCGAAGGAAGTACTCCATGAGCAGGAGGTGGTGGCAATAATGGATCATAGTAATAATCACCAACATAATAAGTGTCCCACCAAACTCCACACGAAGATAACACCAATGTAGAGCCCAATAATATTGTTTTAATAAGATTTGACGTTTTCATAATAGTAATTTTATAACTACAAAATTATAAATCTAATTTATATAAACCAAATTTGTCTTTTTATTTTAGACGAATATCGGCAAAAAACGTTTAATCAAATATTTTTTTTAATATAAAATTAAACTATTTCAAAGTTAACAAGTCTATAAATTCAGTTTTTTATAAATAAAAATAGATATGAACGTTCGTATTAAACACATAGTTCCTTTATTATTAGTGATGTTTTCGGTAGCAACAGCCTATGCTGGAAATATATTTGGTAGAGTAGTTGACTCCGAAAAAGAACCATTGCTTCAAGCGAGTGTGAGATTGCTTGCTGCAAAAGATAGTGCATACGTCAAAGGTGGTGCTACCGATGAGCAAGGTCGATTCCGCTTTAATAATGTAAAGTCGGGTAAGTATATCATTCAAGCAACTTATGTGGGGTATGAATCTACATATAAGAATATCACCGTAGGAGCCGACAATTTGCGAGTAGGCGAAATCGTCATGAACGAGTCATCTATTATGCTTAAAGAAACTACTGTTGTGGGCGTAAAAACTCCTATTAAAGTAATGGAGGACACTGTTGAGTATAACGCCGATACATATAAGACTCAGCCAAATGCTGTTGTTGAAGATCTTTTGAAACGAATGTCGGGAGTTGAGGTTGGTTCTGATGGCAAAATTACTGCACATGGCAAAGAGGTTACAAAAATTCTCGTTGATGGTAAAGAGTTTTTCTCTGATGATCCTAAAGTAGCTTCTAAGAACCTTCCTGCAAGTATGATTGACAAACTTCAAGTTATCGACCGCAAAAGTGATTTGGCTCGTTTAACTGGTGTTGATGACGGCGAAGATGAAACCGTTATCAACCTCACTGTAAAGAAAGGCATGAAAAATGGTTGGTTTGGTACCGTTGACGCAGGATATGGTACAGATGACCACTACAAAGGCATTTTCAACGTAAACCGTTTCTGGAACGACAACCAAATTACATTCCTCGGAAACGTTAACAACGTAAACGAAATGGGATTTGCCGATGGAGGCATGAATTTCCGTCGTTTTGGAGGGGATAATGGTATTACCTCATCACAAGCATTTGGTGTAAATTTCAACGTAGGTAATAAAGAAATTTTCCGTGTAGGTGGTGATGTGATGTATTCACATAGCGATCGTTATAACGAACAATCTACCAATCGTCAATATCTTTATACAGACATTACATCAATGTCTAATATGTGGAAAGAATCTCGCGATAATGGTCATAATATTCGTGGGGGATTTCGTTTGCAATGGAATCCCGACTCATCAAACACATTCGAGTTCCGCCCTAATTTTTCGGTAAATCTGAATAAATCTTGGAGTAATGATAACTCATCTACTAATACTATTGGTAAAGGCTATACTTTGGACCAATTAAGCGAAAATCCCGTAAACTCTAATGGCTCGTCATATAACGTAGGTGGTTCGCTTGTATATAATCACAATTTTAAATCTCGTCCAGGCCGTTCATTCTCATTCCAAGGTCGTTACCAATTTAGTAACACATCAGAACTTGAACGCACGCTGTCGATAAATAAAAACACCTATAGTTATGATGATAATTCTACTGAAGAAGACGACCTTAATTATGCACAATATGCCGATAATCACACTTGGAACAACATGGCGCAAGGTCGCATAACTTGGACCGAACCTCTTGGCGATGCTAAAAATGGTAATTTCTTGACATTTGCTTATCGTGCACAATATCGCTGGAACAATGCCGATAAATATACCTATTCTGCTCCTCAAGAAGCACTCAATGACATCGTATTAAGTTACTTAACCGATGATAAATACTCTTATAAAGACTTGGAAAGTTTGTTCTATGGTTATGACTTTGTTGCTAATGATAGTTTGACTAATAGATTCCGCAACGAATATTTCAACCAAGATATTCGCGTAGGTTATAAGAAAGTAAGCAAAGCATATACTCTTGATGCAGGGTTATCACTCGTGCCTACAATGCAAAAAAGTGAGAACCTCTCTAATCCCGATAAAACAATTCCGGAATCATGGGTATGGAATGTGGCACCATTCGTGCGTTATCGCTTGAAAATGAGTAAATCTCGCTCGTTGAATGTTAACTATATGGGACGCTCTTCACAACCTTCTATGGCACAAATCCAACCAGTACCCGACTACTCCGACCCATTGAACGTTGTAATCGGTAACCCTGAACTCAAACCTACATTTGCTCACAACGTAAATGTGCGTTTCCAAGATTTTAACATGGAAGCACAACGCTCTATTATGCTTATGGGTTTTGTGCGCTACAATCAAAATAGCATCGTATCAAAGACATCATTTGATCCCGAAACAGGTGGTCGTGTCACTAATTATACCAACGAAAACGGCGTTTGGAACGCTCGATTGATGAACATGATTTCGATGCCACTACGAAACAAAGCTTTCTCATTCTCCAATCACCTCTTTGGATTCTACAGTGCTACTGTGGGATACAACAACGCTGAAAGAAATCGTAGTGGCTCGTTCATGGTCGGCGAATCATTCTCATTTGCATGGCGTCCCGATTACTTTGAATTTGAATTGCGCCCAAGTTATAATCTCCAAATTGTGCGCAACACAGTTCAAAAAACATCTGACCGCAACGTTCACACCTATGGTGGTACATTCAACGCAACATATAATGCCCCATTCGGTTTGTCGGTTAATAGCGAATTAACATACTCAGGTTATCAAGGTTATACTATTGGAGAAGATGATCCTAATCAATGGTTGTGGAATGCTTCAATTGGATATTCATTCCTCAAAGGACGAGCAGCAACAGTGTCATTGAAAGCATTCGACCTTTTGCAACAAAAAGTTAGCATTCGTCGTAACGTAACAGCCAACTATATTGACGATACTGAATACAACACGTTGACTCGCTACTTTATGATCAACTTTACATACAAGTTTAATACATTTGGTGCTGGCGAACAACCAAAAGATCGTAACGAACGCCGATTCCCAAGTCCTCCTCCTGGAATGCATCGATAAAAATTTTTTCATGATAGCGTAGAAAGGCAATGGCAACTCTCGAAGAGGCTATTGCCTTTCTGATTTATATATTTAACACGCTTATTTGCCCATATTCCAAAATTATTGTGTAACTTGCAAGTCAATTTGAAAAAACATATAAAACAATGAGAAATTTCACTACAGTTAACGACATAGGAAATCTACAAGATGCCGTTAAAGAGGCTCTTGAAGTAAAAGCAAATCGTTTTGCTTATAAACACCTCGGCGAAAACAAAACACTTTTGATGATATTC
This sequence comes from Muribaculaceae bacterium, assembly GCA_017559355.1. Classification (GTDB taxonomy): domain Bacteria; phylum Bacteroidota; class Bacteroidia; order Bacteroidales; family Muribaculaceae; genus RGIG4079. The sequence goes on along the minus strand of JAFYSL010000066.1, from coordinate 3,938 downwards.
TTTAATTCATCACTTCGCACTCGCCTCAGCACTCAAAAAGCAGCTCTTAATCTCGGTATGAATGTAATTGTACTCGACGTAAATCAAGGTGCTTGGAAACTTGAAACTGAGCGTGGTGTAATCATGGATGGCGACAAGCCCGAACACCTTCTTGAAGCAGTGCCTGTAATGGGTAGTTACTGCGATGTTATTGGGGTTCGCGCATTTGCTCGTTTTGAGTCAAAAGCCGATGACTACGAAGAAAAAATCATCAATCAATTCATTCAATATTCAGGTCGCCCAGTATTTTCAATGGAGGCAGCAACTCGCCACCCATTGCAATCGTTTGCCGACCTCATTACCATTGAAGAGCATAAAACCGTTGCTCGTCCTAAAGTGGTGTTGACATGGGCTCCTCACCCCAAAGCGTTGCCTCAAGCAGTACCCAATTCATTTGCTGAATGGATGAATGCTACCGACTACGAATTTGTTATTACACATCCAAAAGGTTACGAACTTGCACCTGAATTTGTTGGCAATGCTCGCGTAGAATACGACCAAGATAAAGCCCTCGAAGGTGCCGACTTTGTTTATGCTAAAAACTGGAGTGCTTATGCCGATCCTAATTATGGAAAGGTTCTCTCTACCGATCGTGCATGGACTATTACTACAGAAAAAATGGCATTAACCAACAATGCATTTTTCATGCACTGCTTGCCAGTGCGTCGCAATATGATTGTGAGCGACGATGTAATTGAATCACCACGTTCTCTCGTGATTCCCGAAGCGGCTAACCGTGAAATCTCGGCACAAGTGGTGTTGAAGCGCATTCTCGAAGGACTTCAATAATAGCAAAGAGATATAACGCAAATAGCCACTCTGCAAAGGGTGGCTATTGTTATATATAGTGTTGAGATATGGGCACAAAAAAGGGCAAGCTTACTACATCGCACCGCTACGACCTGGTACCGCTGCTTCGATCAAGACCTGACGGAGTTCCCAGGGAGCTGGTCGTGTAGGACTTACCCGTGTGCAAAGGTACAACTTTTTTTTATACTACACAACACGCAATCGCATTTTAATGAATTTAAGAGATTTCCTCTTTTTCAAAAATGCGAAAAATTATACTAAAAAGTAAAGGATTACGAAAAATTCACCACTTTAATGGAAGATAATAAATATCTTATCTTCCATTTCTAGCCCTTACAAAAAAATGAGAATAATTCAATTGAATTACTCTCATCATACCTTTACATTATCTTAACAATTGGCACAGTTTTTTCTATTTCCATTTTTGTTGTATATGTATATACTCCAACTTGTCGTGCACATTTTCCTGCTGGGATTTTTATTACTTGGTCATCATAATAATATTTCCCCTCATCATTTATCAACAATACGACTACTCCAGTAGAGATATCATATTCTCCTTCTATTTCATTTGCCAATGCCACACCATCAGATAATACTTGAAAAACTTTCAGAGAATTACTACTAATACATTCTCCTGGGTTCTCAAAATAAGTAACTCCGTTATTTGAAGAACAACTTGAGATTAGATAGAATGAAAAAAATGTCAACACTATTCCCGACACAATTCCGAGGGCATAAATGACCCATCTTTTTTGCATAAATTCTTTCAACATGATATCCACTATTTAAGTTATTGTTTTTACAAATGTATTTATTTTTGATTAGATGACAAAAGCCTACTAAATTATTTATCTTCTAGTTTATTTAATCGCATTACTATTGACGTTTGACTTCTACCCATCTTATTTGCAATATATTTAATACTTTTTCCTTCGCTATGCAATTTTTACAAAAATCTCTCTTCGCTTTTTGTCCATTTTTTGTTTGCATTTGGATGTTTATTGTAACTCCTTTCTGTTATTCTCTCTGGATGCAAAAATTCATCCACAAACACAGAAGGGAATCGTTTGTCATACAAAACAAATGTTTTAACCTTCGCTCGAGTCATTGCAACATAAAATAATCGTCGTTCTTCCCCAAATGGGAAACTATCGTCACTGGTAAGCACATAATTAAGTATAGGATCATCACTCACCAGAGATGGGAATCCGTATGTATCTTTATTGCATTGCAATAATATTACATAATCAGCCTCAAGCCCCTTCGATTTATGTACAGTAATAAATTCTATTTTTTCCGTCTATATCATAATAGAATTTACCCCCTTCCTTTACGCTTTTATACATAAACGAAAGGTAATAATCATCAAATGAATATCGTCCCAATAAAAAAATTGTCTTATCTGACGGGATTGAACTTACTATTTGCTTTATTAAATTACAGTATTCAAGTCGATTATATGAGCAAAATTCTAGTTCTGTTTTTAAATTAGGGTTATATGAACGAATGTTCTTCTTTATTTGTGAATTGTTTCGTTGTATAAATTTAGAGGACATAGATACCAATGGCTCTCCAAATCGATATGTTGTTTCTATTTTATTTATCTCAGTTGGACCAAAGTAATTGGGGAACTGATTAAACAAAGCCATATCACTTCCCGAAAATCGATATATTGATTGCCAATCATCGCCAACACAATATAATTTAGCAGGAGGATTGCCCTCTCTCAGTACTTTAAGGAAGTTGTATCTATCTATTGAAATATCTTGGAATTCATCAACTATAATATAATCATACTCAACAGGATGATACTCGCTACATAACTCTGTTGCTTGAATGATCGCATCAGTAAAATCTATCTGTTTTCGTTTCTTAAGCTCCTCTACATAGCAATCATAAACTGGTCGGAAGATGTTTTTTATTACAAACTCGCTACGATCATCTCCTGTATATTTCACTAATTTTAAAACATCACCGACAGACTTGCAACTTGATTTTACCAAAGTTGCAAATGTTACGATTAATCGAATAAATGCTTTCTCTTGCCTACTATCTTTGGGTAATATCAACTCATATAATTCTTCTTCTGATTTCTCTTCAATCGGTACTCCAGCATCTTTTAATAATTGCTTTAGCTTCTCTTTTATATCATAATATTGAAAATCAGCGCTTGACGTTTCTATTAGTTTAGTGCCAAATTTTTCATGGGCAGCTTTCTTCCAAGTAATACCATCGTTATATATTTTGTTGGCTTCTTCATGAGTAATATTTTTATCTTTTGCAAACCAACTTGGGACCAATCCATGTTCATCGATTCCAAAATGCTCTAAATATATACGCTTGTGTTTCCCATTACAATTATAATGAATTGAAAAGTCTGGACAATATTGCGAATACATCTCATTTGCCAATTGATGTTCATAAGGTTCTTCATATCGAAAATTTACCCCCAACGAAGAAAGAACAAAGCATATTTTTCGTTCTTGTTCACTTCTGACATTTATAGTCTTGCCGTCCATATCTGGCAATAATGCTTTTATTCTGATTTCTTTTTGTTCTGATAGCATTTCTCTCCTATCGTTTTTGCGTTGCTCCCATAGGGACTCCGTTGTTTGAAAATATGCAAAATATTCTACTATACTCTTCTTGAAAGATTTATCTTTTAACAATTGATGGTAAATGTCTACAAACAATGCATCGGTATTGTCACAAATAGATGGTTTTTCTTTGGTTACATTCCCTATAATATCTATAGCTAATTTGTGAAACGTATATCCATATAACCCCTTTGTGTCAATTCTTTCCGTAAGTTCAGCAGCAGCTTTATTAGTATAGCTTATTAATAATATCCTTTGTGGTAATATCCCTTTAATTTCTGTTAGGTATTTTACCTTTCCGACTATCGAGGATGTTTTTCCACTTCCTGCACTACTCACAACCAAACAATTATCTTCTTCCGAGACAATAGAGCGACGTTGTTGTTTGTCTAATGGATACTTAAGACAAGTATCAAAGAATGATTCATGCGTTTCAAGCAACCTGTTAATTACTTTTTTATTATGCGCTTTAGCAAAATCGCTTATTAA